>JAIDTT010000030.1 GCA_029060545.1 Paramuribaculum sp.
ACGACCATAGCGGTATCGTGCTCCGCCCCTCAAACCCTGTCAATCAATCGTGCATTGTGAATTGTGCATCGTGCATTGGCGGGAATCCCCGCACGAAAAGCGTACAATGACATTTTTACCATAAATTCTTATCCCCACAAATTTCCTGTTGATCCTATCATAATCTTGTGTGATGGATGAATAACATCTCAACATTTGGGTCGCTTCAGCCAGTATTGACGTTCGGATTCAGGAAAGCGCTCGATAGCGTAGCGCAAGGAAGTGCGAGGCATACGATCGTAATTCTTTTCAAGAAACGAAAGTAGGACATCTTTATCCCGTTTACCGATCTCGCGCAACATCCATCCGATAGCCTTATGTATCAGATCGTGAGGATGGTCGATAAGCTTCTCCGAAACATTAATGGCTGGAAGGAATATGCCATGACGGATAAATTCAAGTGTGGACACGATGGCAATTCGCTGCTCCCATAGGTTATCGCTTTGGGAAAGGCGGTAAAGGATGTCATAATCCTCCTTTCCCGACAAACGGAGATAAGCGCCAAGCACAAATTCGCAGGAAAGATCCACAAGATCCCAGTTGTTAGCCTGGCGAGCATGTCGGAGATAAAACCGCACGATCTCCTCACGCCTACGCTCTTTCGCTTTCAACGTAGATTCGTCATCTTTCTTTTTAGGCATACATACCTTCATCTCCTCGACAAGGAGCAACAGGGCACAGAGTCGTACCTCATGCCACCGTGAATACAGCAGCCGTTCAATCTCCTCAAAATCAACCAAAAGTCTGACTTGCTTGACGATCGCCCGTGTCTGCGGTACCTTCAGTCCTAAAAAGCAGTCACCCTCACCATACTGACCTATACCGGTCTTAAAGAATCTCATCAAGTTATCGCGCTGATTATCATCGCGCAGTTCCCATAGCAGGTTTTCTATATCGGCGGCTTTAAGCTCTTCCTTATTCATAAATATACCACATCATTGTTAATGCAACGAAATTACAAAAATTATTTCTTGATTCACTAATGATTTGGTAAAGTTTGGGTATGAAATGCGAACAAAATTCGGGCGTAGTGTGTACTTAATATAAATACGTTCAACTATATATGAAAAGTCATCACGTTTTGTTACTCTCAGGCGCGTTAATGCTTATCGCTGATTTTCAGCTAAAAGCATACCAACCAACATCAACTGATTCAGTTGCTGCATATGCTGCCGACCAGCTCCCCTCTCGATGGCAATATCAACCTGAATATATGCAGACGGCTCCTACCGAAGATCCTTGGTGGAAGCAATATGATGACTCGATGCTCAACCGACTCTTATCCATGGCGGAGGCCAACAACTACAATGTATCCGCCGCTATGAAGCGTATCGAACTGGCAAAACGTCAGATCAACGCAGCTCGCTCCGCCCTCTACCCTACATTGGGCGTATCGGCCGGATGGAATGGTGCCCGCAACGCCGGCGCAGCATCCAACCCGATGACGGCATCACAGACAAGCAGCTACTTCAATGCCGGCGCAAATATGAATTGGGAGATAGATGTATTCGGGCGAGTTGCCGCAAAGACCAGAGCAGCAAAAGCAGGCGTACAGGTAAGCCGTGCGGAATACGACGGCGTGATCGTGTCGCTATGCTCCCAATTGGCTTCGGCATATTACCAACTGCGCACATACCAGGAGCAGTACAGAATCACACTCGAGCATATCGAATCACAGAAGTCTGATGTAAGAATGACCGAAGTACGTCATGAGGCCGGAATCGGCACAGGATTGGAGGTATCGCAAGCCAAGACGGTGCTATATACCACACAATCGTCGCTTCCGACACTCGAATCATCAATCCAAACGACTGCCAACTCGATAGCTATACTCGCCGGCGTATATCCCGCCGAACTTGTACCCGAACTGCTGCAACAGCCGCAGGCTCTCGCACAGGCTCCCGCCACTATATCACCGGGTATACCGATGGATCTGCTCCGCCGGCGTCCCGACATCGTCGAGGCCGAGATGCAATTGGCCCGGTACGCGGCGCAGATCGGAGTAGCCCGTAAAGATTTTCTTCCGGTACTCGCGCTTACAGGAAGCATCGGCACATCGGCACACGACGCCGGCAATCTGTTCAGTAAGAACAGTCTGGAATATTCAGTCGGAGCGTCACTGTCGTGGACCGTATTCGATGGCTTCGCGCGCAGCAATAATGTAGCGGAGGCCCGACTGCAGCTCGAAGCGGCCACCGACGACTATAACTTCACCGTAATGACAGCCGTAGAAGAGGTGGAAAATGCCATTAGCCAATATAATTCCGCTATCGAGCAGGTAGAAGCCCTCCAAAAGGTTGTGGCAGAAAGTGAACGCACATACAGACTCTCAGTAGAATTATATAAAGACGGCCTATCGGACTTCATCAACGTGACCGACTCACAAGTCACCTATCTCGAAAATAGAATGTCGCTCGCTTCGGCCGTAGGTAGCGTGTATTCAGCTCAGATCGCACTTTACAAAGCGCTCGGAGGCGGCATAATTCAATAGACTAACGATATAATACGATAAAGCGATGAAAGTAAAACTCCTTAACACGATACTCCCTCTTTGCACAGCAGCTATGTGTATAGCACTAACGGGCTGCGGCGGAAGTAAAGCCAAGAGCGACAATGCGGATGCTCCGCAGAAAGTACGGGTTGCAGAGGCTGTGACCGATTCGGTCGTACTCTACAAGACCGTTCCCGGTGTGATCTCGTCGGCCAATATGGCCAATGTAGTGGCGCGTACCAATGGCAAGTTACTCACTCAGAACTATACCGGAGGACAGTATGTGAAGCAGGGGCAAGTGCTTTTCACGCTCGAATCCAATTCCTACCGCGATGCCGTGCATCAGGCGGAAGCCTCTCTCGCCACAGCTCAGAGCCAACGCGATTATTACACACAGCAACTGGCTGCGATGCGCAAGGCTTACGAAGCGGACGCCGTGAGCCGAATGCAAGTTGCGCAGGCGGAGAGCAACCTTGCTCAGGCCGAGGCATCTGTCAAGACCGCACAGGCTTCTCTGTCGACAGCCCGCGAGAATCTCAGCCACTGCACCGTGACGGCTCCTATGTCGGGCTACATCACCGAGAGCGTCATCGATGTCGGTAACTATGTAGCCGGCGAAGGCTCTGCTGTAACTCTCGCTACTATCTACGACAACTCATCCCTGCAGGCCAACTTCTCCATAAGCGACTCCGAGTATGAGAAGTTGATCGGTCGCACAGGCGGTCTGACCGACAGCATCTTCCGTAATGTACCTCTGACATTCCGCGAGAAATTGCGCAATAATTACACTACAGATCTCTATTACGCATCGCCGAGTGTCGACGAATCTACCGCATCCATTCAGTTTACCGGCAACCTCACCAACCGCGACAATGAGTTGCGCGACGGCATGTATGTATCCGTATCACTCCCCTATGGTGTGGAACCTCACGCCATCCTCGTGAAAGACGCGTCGCTCGGATCCGACCAACTTGGCTACTACCTGTATACTGTCGACGACGACAACATCGTGCGCCACACGCCGGTAGAGGTCGGAGACCTGTTTCTGGACTCTCTACGCATCATCACATCCGGCCTGCGACCCGGCGAGCGCTACGTGACCAAGGCTCTGCTCAAGGTGCGTGCCGGCGAGACCATTGATCCCATACTCACCAAATAACGCCATCGGCTTATGTTCTCCAGATTCTTTATAGGCCGACCGATTTTCGCCACGGTCATAGCCCTACTTATGGTATTTGCCGGCGTATTGTGCTACAACTCACTGCCGGTAGCCCAGTATCCCGACATCACGCCGCCTACGGTGATGGTAAGTGCCACCTATCCGGGTGCCGACGCACAGACTGTGGCTCGCGCCGTGGGTGTGCCTATCGAGGAGCAGGTCAATGGTGTGAACGGTATGCTATATATGAGTTCCACATCCGGCTCCGATGGCAGCTATAATCTGCCCATTACATTTGAAAACGGCACCGATATCGACGAAGCTGCCGTCGCGGTGCAAACCCGCCTATCGTATGCCGCCGGCCCACTTCCCAACGCAGTGAAAGAGACGG
>JAIDTT010000031.1 GCA_029060545.1 Paramuribaculum sp.
TTGCTTTAAATACCCCAAAGATAATAATTATCAGAGTATTGCAGCCTTTTCAGCCTACTTTTTGCATATTAGGCCAAAAAAATGGGTCAGTAGACTATTGTGGGTTGGTGAGGATGGCAGACTGCCGTATAATGCGTACCTTTGTGTATGGAACAAATTGATATACAACGGACGGGATGAAGATTGTGGATGTTGCGGGGCAAAAAAATGGCATCCGAATCAATGGTTGATGCGGATGCCTGATTTTTAGTAGCGAATTCGGGATTCGAACCCGAGTCTCCACTGTGAGAGAGTGGCGTGCTAGACCCCTACACTAAATCGCCATAGGCCTAATTGATTTCTCAATTGCAATGCAAAGTTATGATGATTTTTTGAATCTTGCAATAGTTTGGCCTGATTTTTTACTCAAGTGTGATCGGTGCAAAAAATTCGGGACGATGGAAGTCGGGCTGCTCGGTATCTATGGGTGCCCAGCTTACGAAGTGCGGTGCAGCGGTAAGATCGGCACATTTATAGAAATTTCCCATCATGTGTATTGGTGTACCTTCATATTTCACACCTATCAGTTGGAGCGGAATCTCAACGAGAAGATTCCATGTGAAAAATCCTTCCATTTCTTCAAATGGGCGGGTGCCATAAGAGGGATAACGCTTGATGGTGTCGAGCTGAGCGTCGGTGAGGGGAGTGCCGTTATGGCGATCCATACGGCAGGCGGTATGCACGGTGCCTATGCAGTTGAATTCAAAATTGTAGTAGGGAGCCCTGCCTTTGGGTGCCAGAAAGAATTCCACACATGAGTCCTGATGGACGTGTGAATTGTTGGTGTGATTAACAGCACGAAGATAGTTGCCACGCACCTGAAAGTTGACGAATATGGATTTGCCGGAATGTGCTATGGCTACATCGGTGAAGGGATGGTATGGATAGTCTTTCGGCCAATTGATGCAGTCGATGGTGATCGATGCCCCCTTATTGTCGAGCAATGCAATGATATCGGAGGGATCGGTATTGGAAAGTTCCGGTAAGTATGGTACTGAAAGCGAGGGTTGAGAAGTTGACATGATACTATAGTATATTGTGAAGTCCGTGAATAAGTCCGACGAATGCCATGAGCATGAGGATGGATGCTATGATACGATTTATAAGCCACATGGAACGCACGTTGAAGTGTGCGCGCACTTTGTTGACAAAGTATGTAATCATCAGCCACCAGCCTATGGCTCCGGCTGCGATGCTTATGTAGCCCAATATGTAGTGTGGGAGCTGATAATGCTGATCGAGAAAGTTGAATCGCGCGTATAGACCGATAATGAAGAATAATATCAGCGGGTTGGAGAAGGTGAACAGGAATCCTGTGCCGAAGTCGCGTAGATATGTGTTATTGGGAGTGGATGCGGGAGCGAGTGCTCGCGAGGGGTTGGATCGGAACAAATATATACCATAAATGATGAGTACGCCTGATCCGATAACCTGAAGTATATCACGCTGAGCGGTAATAAAATCGGTGATGAATGATAAGCCCATACCGGTAAGGAAACAGTAGATCAGATCGGACAATGCGGCCCCAAGTCCGGTATATATCGCTGCTTTACGACCTTTGGTGAGGGTGCGCTGAATTACGAGCATACCAATCGGACCCATGGGGGCGGAAATGAACACGCCGATCATGAAGCCAGAAAATAGTATGTAGAGCAAACTCAGCATCAATTTACAAAGGTATTAAATAGACTGTCGATTTGCAAAAAAAGTTAGAAGAAAGAGGGATGTTCGCGACGTGCGGCATCAAGTCGCAGAAGGATAAAGAGCAATATGGTAAAACTCCACAGGGAGCTGCCTCCGTAGCTGAAGAAGGGGAGAGGGATGCCGATCACGGGACAGAGACCGATGACCATGCCGATGTTGATGGCAAGATGAAATATGAAATAAGAGGCTACGCAGTAGCCGTAGACTCGGCCGAATGAGGACGGCTGGCGCTCTGCGATATGGATTACACGCAGGATGAGTATGAGGAAGAGAATCAAGACAGCGGTAGTGCCGATGAATCCCTGCTCTTCACCTATGGTGCAGAAGATGAAATCGGTATGCTGCTCGGGAACGTATTTGAGCTTGGTCTGGGTGCCGTTGAGATGTCCTTTGCCTAACAATCCGCCTGAACCGATGGCTATTTTAGCTTGATTGACGTTGTATCCTGTGCCGAGCGGGTCGTCAACCTTACCGAGAGTGACATGAATTCGTTGCTGCTGGTGTGGCTGTAAGACTGAGTTGAAGAAAAAATTGACGGAAAAGAGGAAGCCAATGGATAGGACTGCGGTGGCGGCTGCAACGATAAGACGACGTGCTTTTGCTATGATTGCTAGGACGATACAATATATGGAGGCTACTGATATGCTACCGATAAAGTACGCGTATCCTCCAATGGATATGCCGAACAAGGAGAGTAAACCACACAAAAGTGCCGTCCCGACAAACCACATCAAGAGGTTTCGGGCTGCATCAAGGCGCCGACAATATGTGGCTGACATACATACCATTATTACCATGATGACGATGAATACCATGGCCTCGCCCAGAGGGATACCCAATACGATGTCGTCGGTAAACTTTACTGCGAATACAAAGTATAGTACCGCGCAACCGGCGGCCAATAGCACGAGTCCGCTCATTCCCTCACGATACAGCACTAAAAAGAGTGCCATATAGGCAAGCGCTGAACCGGTCTCTTTCTGAGCGAGGATGAGCAATATGGGTATAAATATGATCGCGAATACCTGAAAATAGCTTTTACGAGAGGACAGAACGAAGTTATAGCCACTGAATAATTTGGCTAACGCTAATGCTGTAGCGAATTTTCCGAATTCGGCGGGCTGAAAGCGCAGGGGGCCGAAGACGAGCCAGGAACGGGACCCCTTGATGTCAGGTGCCACGAATATCGTGACGAGCATTATGAAGAGAATTATAATATATATCGGATAGGCATAGGTCTCATAAACTCTTGAGTCAAAAAGAAGCAGAACCAAAGCCAATACAAGAGCGAGTCCGATCCAACGTATTTGCTTTCCGGAATATTCCGCTCCGTCGAAGATGCTGGCGTCGTCGAAGTCGTAGCTGGCGGCATACACGCTGTATACGCCTGCGGCTATCATAATGAGGTAGATGATAACAGTCAACCAGTCGATATGACCCCAGATGGTGATGTTAGTGTTTCTTGACTCCACTTCCTATTATAGTGTTAGAGTGTAACATTCGTTCTTCGAGATATTTTCTGTTCTCAGCAATCTCGCCTTTTAGGTACTTTTCAATCACCAGCGAGCCGATGGGTACGCCATAAGTAGCGCCAAATCCGGCGTTCTCGACATAAACGCATACGGCAATCTTCGGGTTATGATACGGGGCGAATCCCATAAATACCGAGTGGTCACGACCACGCGAATTTTGGGCGGTACCGGTCTTACCACAGACTTCGATATCTGGAAGATTGGCGATCCGGCAGGTGCCACCGGTTACGGCCATGCGCATTCCTTCGGCGACTGATTCGTAGTGGCTTCGATCGATATGAGGGGTATGACGCTCGCGATAACGCTCATCGATAGTAGTATCCTGAATGGCTTTGACTACGTGGGGAGTGATATACCAGCCGCGATTGGCGATCGTTGCGCCTACGTTGGCGATCTGAAGGGGCGTGGCATTGATCTCACCCTGGCCAATGGCTACTGAAATGATGGAATTTGCGCTCCAATGGTCTTCGCCGTAGGCATTATTGTATGTGCCGGAGTTGGGTATGAATCCACGGTTTTCGCCTGGAAGATCAATGCCGAGTTTATAACCGTATCCCATCTCCACGAGATAGTTTTTCCACACTTCAAAGGCTTTGGCCGTAGAACCATATTTGCTGCGTTTGCCATCAAGCATGGCTTTCAGTCCCCAGCAGAAAAAGGCGTTGCATGATGTCTGAAGAGCAGGCTTGAGGGTGATAGGTGAGCCATGAGCATGACATCCGACACGGAGTCCGGCATTGACGTATCCCCGGTAACAAGGATAGGGGGTGGCGAGAGTAATAATGTCTTCCTGCAACAAAATCAGACCTTGACCGGGCTTGAATGTGGATCCGGGGGGATATGAGCCCTGAATAGATCGATCGAGAAGAGGTTTGAGTGGGTCTTCGCGCAGCAGCTTGTAATTGCTGCCTCGCTCCTTGCCAACGAGAAGCGACGGAGAATAGTTGGGGCTCGTGACGAGAGCAAGGACTTCGCCTGTTGCCGGTTCAATGGCTACAATGGCTCCGATCTTATTGACCATCAGACTTTCCGCATATTGCTGTAGCTCAATGTCGAGGCTGAGATGCAGGTCTTTGCCCGAGAGGGCTTTCTTATCGTCGGCACCATCCTTGTATTTACCCTGAATCTGACCGTGGGCGTCGCGGATGAGTACTTCTTCGCCTTTCTCGCCACGCAGGAATACTTCATAGCTTTTCTCGACTCCTAAGTCGCCGGTGAGGTCACCTCGGCTGTAATAAGGATCACGGTCTATGTCGGCCTGTGATACTTCACGGATATTGCCAAGCACGTTGGCCGCACAATCGTAATTGTATTCGCGGAGGATGCGTTTCTGAATGAAGAAGCCCGGAAAGCGATAGAGTTTTTCCTGCAGCTTGCCGTAATCTTCGGCTGAAAGATGGGATAATAGCCGCTGCGGAGAATAGCTCGAGTATCCGGGATTGAGCCGCTTATCTTTCATCTCCCGGAATCTCTGATCGAGATAATCGGGTGTGATATTGAGAGTCTTGCAGAAGTCGATAGTATCAAACGCCTGAATATCGCGCGGGATGATCATAACGTCGTATGTCGGGCGGTTGAAAACTACTACGTTGTCGTTTCGATCATATATGATGCCGCGCGATGGATAGATGGATTTGCGTAAGAAAGCATTGATATCGGCCGATTCCTTATAGGAAGATTCGACGACCTGGAGCTTAAAGAGGTGTATGATGTAGATTATCACCAGAATGGTGATAAATCCGCCAATTATATATTTCCTTTTTTCGAGGTTATAATCTTTTCTCACTTTTTCCTATAGTTAGGCTGTCTAAACCAAGAATGAGGGCGAATGTAAGCAATGTGCTCGCGAGGATCTTAAAGCACATGATGTAGATGACGAGTGAGTCAAGTGACTCAATAAGAAACGTCAGAGTGCAGAAGATTAAAGTAGTGGTGAGGGTATATTTTGCGAATGTGGCTAGGCCGTAGGTCTTTATGCCGGGAGCGATCTCAAGGAGCTCCTCATCTCTGGGAAGGTACAACCGGGCTACCGGCCGACGGAGAGCCATAAGGATAGTACAGCAAAGGGCATTTAGTCCGAGGGTGTCGGAAAAGATGTCGAGAGCCAAACCTGTGAGAAAGCCTATGGTGAACGCTCGCTCTTTAGTCATGTTCAGGGGCAAACGAAGCAGTGCGTATATGAACACGAATGGTACGGCATAACCAAAAAGACAGATGTGATTAAACACCAATGCCTGAAGAATGATCAGTATCGGAATCCAAATTATTATGGTTGTATATATCCGGTTCATCTGGTCTGGGAGGGGATGTTATTCCTGAGTGTCTTGTTCTACAATGCTAAGTTCGTCGGCCATATTGTCGATTACGATGCGTACGATCGACAGTTTTGAGAAGTCTGTAAACAATCGGATCCGAAGTGTATAGAAGTTTTCATCGTAGTCTTTCAGCTCGGAATCTACTACACCTACGGGGATACCCTCGGGGAAGGTGGTCGAGTAGCCGGAAGTAATCACGGTGTCGCCTACATTGAAGGTGGAGTGGCGGGGGAGTTCTTCTAAAAGCGCGAAGCGGCTATCGTCGCCATCCCATACCAATGAGCCGACTTGGTCGGAGCCCTTTACTTTGCTTGATATACGTAGATCGCTATTCAATAATGAGATGATGCGTGAGGAGTGCTCTCCGACTACATTCACTTTTCCCACGATACCGTTTTGATCCACGACTCCCATTTCCGGTTGTATGCCGTCGGCTGAACCTTTGTTGATGGTAATAAAGTTATGGGCGCGGTTTATACTGTTGTTGATAACATGTGCGACGATAAAATCAAAACGCGACAGGGAAGAATCGGCGGGTAGTTCGAGCGCGATCTCCTTTTCCTGATACAACTGAATACGGGCTTCGAGCTCCAGTACCTTCTTCTCAAGGAGGTTGTTGCGGCGGAGAAGATCTTCGTTTACTTCGAAGAGGTTGAAATACGATTTTACTTTTGTGGCTCCGCTGTAAAGGGTTGACGATACGCTATTGGCTGATGTGAGATATACTGATTGCTGATATGGATTGGATGAGAAAAGCAGCACACAGCTTATGATGATATACGCTGCGAGAAGAAGCCAAGGGCGACACCGGAAAAAGAACAGCAGAAGATTACGCATTTCGCTTGACGGCTTTATATCGACTGATTCTCTAAGCCTTCGGGCTCAGAGAATCAGAGGGTAACCGAACTATATCGGGAAGACTTATCGGATGAGGAACGAGAATTTATCAATATTTTTAAGTGCTACGCCGGTACCTTTGGCCACTGCAAGAAGGGGATCTTCGGCAATATGGAACTGAATACCGATCTTGTCGGTGAGACGTTTGTCAAGGCCACGCAGCAATGCACCGCCACCGGCGAGGTATATGCCGTTGCGAACGATGTCGGCATATAATTCTGCGGGAGTCTCTTCAAGAGCGACGAGTACAGCAGCTTCGATTTTCGAGATGGACTTTTCGATGCAATGGGATATTTCCTGATAGCTTACGGGTACTTCCATAGGCAATGCCGATACGACGTTGGGGCCGTGAACGATAAAGTCGGCCGGAGGATTGTCGAGGTCGGTGAGGGCTGAGCCGACATTCATCTTGATGAGTTCGGCAGTGCGTTCACCAACACGAACGTTGTGGACACGGCGCATGTGTTCCTGTATATCATTGGTGAGGTCGTCGCCAGCTACCTGAATGCTCTTGCCTGAAACGATGCCGCCGAGAGAGATTACTGCAATCTCTGTGGTGCCACCGCCTATATCTACTATCATGTTGCCCTCGGGCGCGATTACGTCAAGTCCGATGCCAAGTGCTGCAGCCATGGGCTCGTAAAGCATATATACATCACGACCGCCGGCGTGCTCGGAGGAGTCGCGTACGGCGCGGATTTCGACTTCTGTCGAACCCGAAGGGATACCTACGACCATACGCATTGACGGGCTGAACCAACGATTGCGGGAACTTGCTTTGCCGATCAGACCGCGGATCATCATTTCAGCGGCGTTGAAGTCGGCAATCACTCCCTGACGGAGAGGACGTATAGTACGTATGTTCTCGTTCTCGCGGCCTCTCATAAGCTGTGCTTCTTGTCCGACAGCAACACATTTGCCGGTCTTGTTCTCGATGGCAACTATTGAGGGCTCATTGATAACGATCTTATCGTTATGGATTATAATTGTATTCGCTGTGCCTAAGTCAATGGCAATTTCTTTGTTGAATGAAAAGAGTCCCATCAGTGGATATTGTTAGTTCGGTTAGTGACTTGAGGGAAATTAATGTTTGAAATGGCGGATGCCGGTCGTGACCATAGCCATGTTGTGTTCATTGCAGTACTGAACGCTATCATTGTCGCGTATGGAGCCACCGGGATGAATCACAGCCTCTACGCCAGCTTTGTCGGCAATTTCAACGCAGTCGGCAAACGGGAAGAATGCATCGGAAGCCATTACGCTACCTGTGAGATCAAAGCCGAAGGAATGCGCTTTCTCGATGGCCTGACGGAGAGCGTCGACGCGCGATGTCTGTCCGACTCCGGATGCAAGCAACTGACGGCCTTTGGCGAGAACGATAGCATTGCTCTTGCTATGCTTTACGATGATGTTGGCAAAGAGCAGATCATCAATCTGCTCGGGCAGGGGAGCCTTTTCTGTCACCTGCTTGAGCATATCGGGGGTTTCAACACTGTTGTCGCGCTCCTGCACTAAAGCTCCGTTGAGCGCTGAGCGGAACTGGTGTTCGATTTTCAGCGGCTTGTGCTGATGGAGGATGATGCGGTTCTTTTTCTGCTCAAGTATAGCAAGTGCTTTCTCGGTGTATCCGGGAGCGATGATTACTTCGAAGAATATTTTGTTGATTTCCTCAGCTGCAGCGTCGTCGACCACGGTATTAGAGGCGATGACACCACCGAAGGCTGACACGGGATCGCCGGCCAGGGCATCGGTCCATGCTTCAAGAATGGTGGAACGTACGGCCAAGCCACAGGCATTGTTGTGCTTTATGATTGCTACGCAAGGCTTTTGGGGATCGAAATCGGCAATCAGGCTTGCTGCTGCATCGATATCTAGGATATTGTTGTAGGATATTTCCTTGCCGTGGAGCTGTGTGAAGAGTTCATTGAAATCGCCATAGAAATTACCCTGCTGGTGGGGATTCTCGCCATATCGGAGTTCGCGACGATGATCTACGGCTACGCGGAGCGAATCGGGTACGGGCTGTACGAGACCGGACATATAGTTGTAGATCGCAGAGTCGTATCCCGATGATACTTTGAACGCTTCGGATGCGAACCAAAGGCGTTGCTCAAGGGTGGTGGCTCCGGATTGCTCTCCAAGGAGTTTGTCAAGCGGTGCATATTGAGCTTGCGATGCAACGATCACTACGTCGTTGAAATTTTTTGCTCCGGCACGTATGAGTGAGATGCCGCCTATATCGATCTTTTCAATGATATCCTCCTGAGATGCTCCGCTCGCTACAGTAGCTTCAAATGGGTAGAGGTCGACGATGACGAGATCAATCTCTGGGATAGCATATTCATTTGCCTCGTGATTGTCGCCTTCGTTGTCGCGGCGCTGAAGAATGCCGCCAAATACCTTGGGGTGGAGTGTCTTTACACGGCCGCCGAAGATCGACGGGTAAGAAGTGAGACTTTCTACGCTTTTGCATTTGTAGCCGAGATTTTCGATGAAATCCTTTGTACCACCGGTAGATATAAGCTCGACACCCAGCGCGTTGAGCTTAGAAAGGATCGAGTCGAGTCCTTCTTTGTGATATACTGAGATTAATGCTGATTTGATCGGTTTTAGAGTATCCATAAGAAAATTTAGATTGAGCGCTGTAATTCAATGTGCAAAAATACAAATTAATCATCATACGGAAAATATGCGAAGGCTAAAAAAATCATCTTGCAGAACATTATTTTTGTGCCGGTCGTTTAAATTTAAAAGTAACTGAAATAAAACTCATAACTATGAAAAAAATAGGAATCTTTTACGGTACTACCACGGGTACCACTCGTGAAGTGGCGAATCTTATAGCGAAAGCGCTAAACGTAAGTGAAGAAGATGTTAAGAACGTAAAAGATGCGGCGCCTTCGGAGGTGGGTGATTATGACATGGTCATATTCGGCGCTTCGACATGGGGCGACGGTGATCTACAGGCTGATATGCATGATTTCCTTGATGGAGTCGCTGCCTTCAATCTAAAAGGCAAAAGAGTGGCTCTCTTCGGATGTGGCGACGAGACGATGTCGGACACATTCTGCAATGCTCTGGAGGAAATGTACAGGATGTTGCGAGACACACAGGCTACGTTTGTCGGGCAGTTCAATGCTGATGGCTATCATTTCAATGAATCGAAATCGCTGACTGACGATGGTCTGATGCTCGGGCTTGTAATTGATAATGTCAATCATCCCGAACTTACGAGCGAGCGAGTATCGGAATGGTGCAGATTACTGAATTAGTACTTTCTCCGTCTTACTGCCTCGCCGGATGAAGTATAGCCCGGGGAGTGCAGGCGTGTTACGACCTAAACGATTGCCGGTTAGGTCGTAATATATGGGTTCGTAATCAATATCGATGCTAGGTGTGTCAAGCGCGCCTAATGGCGCTGATCCGAAATAACGGATGGAGTCGATGGAGAACCAGCCTCGCTGGGTAGGGGCATTTTTGCCGATAAAGATTCGATAGTATTTTCCGCTGGCAGGTCGGTCGACATGACAGATTATTTTTGCAGATGATTGGGCTCCTTCCGGCAGATCGCTATAATCGAAAGGATACTCAGAATCAATTGTTTCAAAAGATGGATCGGAGCACGTTTGAAGTGTCATGCTTACGATGCGATTATCGCCTGCAGGAGCTGATGTGAGGAATGCATCGATCTCTACTCGCTCCACGTTGCCATGAATGGGAAACCCGGTTGTGATTGTGGCGTCGACGATCTGTCCTTCTACATTTGAGAAACACCGGAGATAGTGGCTGCTCCATTTATTATTGTTGTTGGAGAACCCTACCAATCGCCATGTCTGACCGGGAACATCTCCAGTGAGAATGATAGGATCGGAGTATACGTTTGTCGGGGTCATATTCTCTTTGTCGGGGATGAATACCGCCAACATCTCGTCGGCCAAAAGATTTAACCATCCGATAGCAACTAAGAATATGACCAGACCTGTACGTATCACAGAACTCTACTTCAGAAGTTTTGACATCTGGTCGCTCAGTTTTCGAGCCTCTCTTGCAGCCGCCTCAGCGAAATCTTCGTTGAGGGATGCGTAGATAATGCCGCGTGATGAGTTGACGAGCAGACCGCATTGGCCATCTATCATACCATATTTACACACTTCTTCAAGTGAACCACCCTGGGCTCCTACACCGGGAACGAGCAGAAAAGACTCCGGTGCGACTCTACGAATATCCTCAAACATCCGGCCTTGCGTAGCGCCGACCACATACATCATTTCGTCTGGCGTACCCCATTCCTTCGATTTTTCGATAACGGATTCAAATAGGGGAGTGCCTTCTTTGTTTTCAATCAGTTGGAAGTCGTGCGAGCCTTTGTTTGAAGTCAGCGCCAGCAGGATAACCCACTTCCCTTCATAACCTAAGAATGGTGTTACGCTATCCTCACCCATGTATGGAGCGACCGTCACGGCATCAACGCCCATGTGCTCGAATGCACTACGGGCATAGAGACGCGAAGTATTGCCGATGTCACCTCGCTTGGCATCGGCGATAATGAATTGATCGGGGTAATTGACCCGGATATATTCGATCGTCCGCTCGAGGGTGCGAACGCCTTTCCATCCCATACTCTCGTAAAATGCGAGATTGGGTTTGTAGGCGACACAGTAGGGTGCGGTGGCGTCGATTATAGCCTTGTTAAAAGAGAATACAGGATCATCGTTAGTGACGTTGGTCGTAATCACTTCGGGAAGCTTCTTCGGGTCAGTATCAAGCCCTACGCACAGAAATGAGCGTTTGCGGTATATGTTATCGATTAATTCTTTACGTGTCATAATTTATAGAGGTTGTTTAAAGTTCGGCTTCTTTTAATTTCTCTGCGTTCTCGGCCACGATCAGATGATCGATACAGTCCTGTATATCGCCATTGACAAAAGCAGGTAGGTTATATATTGTATAGTTGATTCGGTGATCCGTGATTCGTCCCTGGGGATAATTATATGTGCGTATCTTTGCTGAACGGTCGCCGGTTGACACCATGGTTTTGCGACGGGAAGCTATATCGTCGATGTACTTCTGGTGCTCCTTATCATATATATATGTGCGCAGGCGGCTCAAGGCGCGTTCTTTGTTCTTAGGTTGGTCTCGGGTCTCGGTACATTCAATAAGAATCTCCTGGGTCTCTCCGGTGATGGGATTTTTCCACATATATCGTAGACGCACACCGGATTCAACCTTGTTTACATTCTGTCCGCCGGCGCCCCCCGATCGGAAGGTGTCCCATTTTATTTCACCCTCGTTTATTTCTACGTCAAAGGCCTCTGCCTCTGGGAGTACAGCTACCGTTGCTGCGGATGTGTGCACACGTCCTTGTGTCTCGGTAGCAGGCACACGCTGTACGCGGTGCACGCCGCTCTCATACTTTAATGTACCGTATACTCCGTCACCACTCACGGCCATCACAATTTCTTTGTATCCGCCTGCGGCTCCTTCACTTGCAGAAGTTACGGAGACATTCCAGCCCTTTGATTCACAATAGCGCATATACATTTTGGCGAGGTCGCCGGCGAAGATAGCTGCTTCGTCGCCACCAGTACCGCCTCTAATTTCCAAAATAGCGTTTTTGGAATCTTCGGGATCCGAAGGAATCAAGAGAAGTTTTATCTCCTCCTCCATGGCTGGTATGGAATTTGTGGCGGAATCAAGCTCTTCCTTTGCCAGTTCGCGCAACTCTGGGTCAGATTCCGACTCAAGTACCTGTTTTGCATCATCGACCGACGCCAACATGTCTCTGTAGCGCTTTGCAGCCGATAGGAGTCGCTCAAGTTCCTTATATTCTTTGGATAGCCTGACGTAGCGCTTCATGTCTGCTATAACCGAAGGGTCTGTAATCAAGGTGCTTACTTCTTCAAATCGTGCGTCCAGACCATCGAGCCGATCCAGAAGGGAATTGTCTGCCATGTGTAATTTTTTTGCGAAGATAACAATAAATCGTGTGTTTGACAAATAGCGGCAGGGGAGTAGGATGGCAATTTTTTGAGGTTAATTTGTGAAAACACATAAGTATTAGTAATTTTGTAGTCCGAAATTTATATAAAGTACAATAATAAAGAAGTATGAACATTACTACTACGAAACTTGACGATTTAAGCATGCGCCTTACAGTCAATGTAGAGGAATCGGACTACAAAAAAAAAGTAACAGACTCA
>JAIDTT010000032.1 GCA_029060545.1 Paramuribaculum sp.
TGTGTGATAACGGGCTATCTGCGGCGTTGCTTTCGGCTTCGGTCTCGGTCACATACTCCTTTCGTATGCTCCCATCGGCCTCAGCCTCAGCGCCTACCATCTAACCCGTTCTGACGCACAGCACCGGGGGATTGTTTGATTGGCGATGTGCGATTGAGTATTAGGGCTTTGAGGGTGGACGGAGGCAGGCGCCTGCGGCGCTGTAGCCTCCGATCCCGGGCTGACGCAATGCGCCGCTTGATTTTGTGGGTGGCGGAGGCAGGCGCCTGCGGCGCTGTAGCCTCCGATCCCGGGCTGACGCCATACGTCGGTTGGATTTTTGGTTTGTGGGGACAAAGTTAAGGCCGGTTTGGGCCGGCCTAACACATATTTTTAAAAAAATTTTTCAAAGGGGTCTGAAATGATCAGCTCTGGGATTTGAGGGCGAGTCCTACGCGCTCGCTGAGCCCGAAGAGGAGGTTCATGTTGTGGACGGCGTTGCCACCACCGCCTTTGGTAAGGTTGTCGGCTGTGGCTGAAATCACGGCTCGCTCTCCTACTTTCTGGATGTTGATGATGGTCTTGTTGGTTCCGGCTACTTCGTTGATTGTAGGAAGTGAGTCGGAGATGAAAGTAAAGCCGTGGTCGGCATAATACTCTTCGTACATCTTGCGCAGGGCGGCTTCGCCAAGCGAGCACTTGAAGTGGGTGCTGACGGATATGCCACGGTTCCAACCGCCGTTGATCACCATGAAGGTGAGCGATTTATCAAACTCGGGCTGCAAGGACTTGATGGCCCGTACGATATGATCGGCTTCCTCAAGGTCGATGAGGGCGATGGCTTCGCCGGGATCGGCATCTTCTTCGGCAACTACGGCGGTGACGTGGATATCACCGTCGACAAGTGCCTGCTCTTTGGCAAGGGGGAGCAGCGAAAGGAGCACTACGGAAGTGAGAGGGCCGGGAATGGCGCTGTTCATAGCTCCGCGTACGAGCGGCTTACGGCATAGTTCGGGGAGGCCGAATATCCATTTGTCGCCGTCGGCAAAGGTGGCATCGTCGAGAAATTCGCCGCTGAGGTCAACTACTTTGGTCTTGTCGGCGGGGGGATTGGCGGATATAAACCGACGGTTCTCTCCGCTATTTTCATCGCAAAGGAATACGACGTCAATATCGTCCATGGGAGCTTCGGATGCGAAGCGCATATATGTGTCGCCCCGAAGTCCTTTATGAATTTCGGAGACGGGTGCGCCTTCCCACTGTGTATCGTGAATCCACGATATCTCCACGTCGGGATGGTTGATGAGAATCTTGATCACTTCGCCGGCCAGGGGTGTGGATCCGCCGGTAATTGCTGCACGTATCATATCGGGTATTTATTTTTATAAAGGAAAGAGGTGAGGGGTGGGTATTAAGGATAAGGTGTCAATAGCCGGACCGGGTGGCTTCTTCGATTACGAGCGCCGGCACGATATCACTCAGGAGCCTGAATGCATCGGCGGCGGTGACACCGGGAGCGAAGGTGACGAATACGGTGTCGGCGCCAGCGATGGTGCCGAGTATATCGGGGGAATCGATATCGTCGATGTCGTAGGCTACGCCACCGGCATAGCCGTTGCGCGTCTTTATCACGGCAATCGGGGCGCTGAAGGCAACGGACAGGATGGATGCGCGGCGCACGGTGTCCATGGCCTGAGTTGCAATCTCGTCGGCAGCAGTGCCGTTGGCGGCTATCTCATAGCGGTAGCCTCCGAGTTCGGTGGCTACTTTGGATGTGCGTAGTGTCTTGAGGTCGCGCGACAGGGTGGCCTGCGTCACTACACAGCCATGGGCTTCGAGAAGAGCCATCAGCTCGTCCTGCGAGCTGATGTTATGATGAAGCAACAATTTGACTATGAGCGACAGACGTGATTGACGTTTATTCATATCGGATTTCAATTTGTCACAAAAGTAGCAAATATTCGATATTTATGCAATACTATTAATAATATTGATAGTAGCGCACCCAGTCAACTTCCATTTCCACAGGGAGCTGAGTGGGTACAACTTCACCTACCCACGAACCGCCGAGTTGCATATCGAGACGTAATTCCCAGTCGGTGAAGTAGGGGAACTGGCCGGATGCACCGCCGTCGATCTTGGGATAGCGGAGTGTGCGGCGGCCGTCGATGAAGAAGTCGACGCGATCAGCCCATATCTGCGCTTCAAATTCGTGGAACTGGTTGGGATCCAGTTCGGATATGATAGAGTTGGCAGGATCTTTGATACCGAGATTATCTATATAACCGCTGTGGAGGGTCTGGTACACCATTGTCTCGTGGTTGAGTCGCTCCATAATGTCAATCTCTCCGCAGTCGGGCCAACCAACTGTGGGAGCATAAGGCATGAGCCATATAGCGGGCCATGCGCCCTGGGCTCCATTACCGAGGCGTGCACGCACCTTGATGCTGCCGGGTGCGAAGCTCTTCTTACCTACGGTCCATACGCCGCCACAGATATAGGGACGAGGGTCGGAATCGGTGTCGGGATTTATGATTCCTTTGAGTATGAGGTGACCGTCGCGAAGTTCTGTGCAAGCGGGATCGGTACTCTGGTATTTCTGCCAATCGGGCGTGCCCTGTGGGATGCGGCTCCATACCTCTTCGTTGATTACGGATGAATTGAACTCGTCCTGCCATACGAGATGCCACTGGGGCTCTGCGGCCGGGGGTACGGGCATATCTGAATCGTCGGAGTCAGAACACGAAACAAAGAGTGATGATGCGATGAAAAGCGCGGGAATAAGTTTAGTTCTCATGATATATCAGTTATTTTAAATAGTTATCGGAATGGGTGCATACCCAGAATGCTACGGCGGAAGCGGCCGCTACATTGAGCGAATCGACTCCGCGGTGCATGGGAATGATGAGGTTGTGGTCGGCACGGGTGATGACGTCGGTGCTAAGTCCGTCGCCCTCGGTGCCGAGTATGAGGGCGAGGCGGTCGATGGTGCATATTCTGCTGTCGGCGATGGAGACTGACTGCGGGGTGAGCGCGAGGGCTGCGGTGGCGAATCCGAGGCTGCGCGGGGTGTCAACGGCATCGTCGATCCACGCCCACGGTAGCTGAAACACGGTACCCATCGACACTCTTACGGCGCGCCTGTTCCATGGGTCGCAGGTGGTGCGTGTGAGCAGCAGGGCGTCGATGCCGAGTGCGGCTGCCGAGCGGAATATGGCACCGATATTGGTGGTGTCGCACACGCCATCCATCACGGCTACACGGCGCGCATCGCGACATATCTCTGCCGGATCGCGCGGAGCGGGTCGCTCCATAGCGCAGAGTACACCGCGCGTGAGCTTATATCCGGTGACGGCTTCGAGCACCTCGCGACTGCCTGTATAGACCGGTACATCGGGGCCTATGCGCTCTATAATAGAGCGGGCGTCGCCATCGATATGCCGCTGCTCGGTGAGCAGCGAGAGTGGGCGCAGTCCTGCCTGCAGAGCGGTAGCTATGACCTTGGGGCTTTCCACCACGACGATGCCCAGCTTACCGTCCACCTCGCTGCGAAGCTGGCGATCGGTAAGCCGGGCATATATATCCATGGCGGGATGCCGGCTGTCGGCTATCTCGATTACAGGCATATAGACGGGGGATTACTGGCGGCCGGAAGTGGATACTCCGCGGTCGATCTTGGCTACGAGACCCTGGAGTACTTTGCCCGGGCCGAGCTCGACGAACTCAGTGGCGCCGTCGGCGATCATATTCTTGACGCTCTGTGTCCAGCGCACGGGGGCGGTGAGCTGAGCCACGAGGTTGGCCTTGATTTCGGCAGGATCGGTGTGGGGCTTGGCGTCGACGTTCTGATAAACGGGGCATACGGGCTCCTTCACTTCGGTGTGCTCGATAGCCTCGGCGAGTTCTGCGCGAGCGGGCTCCATGCAGGGAGAGTGGAATGCACCACCTACCTTGAGCTTGAGTGCGCGCTTTGCACCAGCGGCGAGGAGCTTCTCGCAGGCAGCGTCGATGGCCTCAACTTCGCCGGAAATCACGATCTGACCGGGGCAGTTGTAGTTGGCACACACTACTACGCCGGGAACTTCGGCGCAAATTTCTTCTACTTTCTCATCGGGGAGGGCGAGTACGGCAGCCATAGTGGAGGGCTTCATCTCGCAGGCTTTCTGCATGGCCTGAGCACGGGCGCTGACGAGGCGGAGACCGTCGTCGAAGCTGAGGGCACCGGCTGCTACAAGAGCGGAGAACTCACCGAGGGAGTGACCGGCGACCATGTCGGGCTTAAACTCTTCGCCGAGAGTCTTGGCAAGGATTACGGAGTGGAGGAAGATAGCGGGCTGAGTCACGCGTGTCTGCTTGAGCTCCTCATCGGTGCCTTCAAACATGATGTCGGTGATGCGGAATCCGAGGATTTCGTTGGCGCGCTCGAAGAGCTCGCGAGCCTGCGCGTCGTTGTCGTAAAGGTCTTTGCCCATACCTACAAACTGAGCGCCCTGTCCGGGAAATACAAATGCTTTCATTGTGAGCTTGGTCTATGTTGGGGTTGATTTATATATTATTATCTATGGAATGCGATGCAAAGTTACGAATTTCGGCCGAACATTCCTCATGGTCGCAACAATTGTAGTGGAGGAAGTGATTGGATGAGTGGCAATATTCGAGTCGATGGTCGACGATGATGTGGCGGTTGGCCATCTGAGCGATGGTGGATACGTCGTGGCTCACGAGCAAAATGGTGGTATGGGGAGCCATCTCACCGATGATGTTGTAGACGTGATGCTCGAAATGTTTGTCGAGGTAGCTGAGCGGCTCGTCGAGTACCAGAAGCTTGGGCTGCGATATGATGGCGCGACCGAGCAGAGTGCGCTGCAGCTGGCCGCCGGAGAGAGTGCCGATGGGCGCTCCGGCATGATCGGAAAGGCCGATACGCTCAAGCGTGTGCTTCACAATGGCTCGCCGCTGCTCCCCGGTGAGGTCTTTGCGACCGAGCAGGCCGAGCTCCACGGTAGAGGCCACGGTGATCGGGAAGCGGGAATCGATCTTATTTTTCTGCGGGAGGTAGCCTATGCGGAAATCGCATGCGGCTGCCTCACCTTCGTAGGTGACGCAACCAGATGTGGGCTTGAGCAGACGCAGGATGATGCGCAGGAGAGTGGTCTTGCCGCCACCGTTAGGTCCGGTGATGGCTATGAAGTCGCCGCGACAGATATCGAGTGTGGCGCCGGAGAGTATGGCGCGACGGTCGATGGTGATACCGACGTCGGTGAGGCGTATGAGTGTATCGGAGGGGCTGCTCATCGGATAATCTCTTTGGCTACCGCGGCCAGCTGTCCGGGCAGGTCGTAGTCGAGGAGGTTGATTTCTACGGTACGGGCATCGGCCTGACGGGCTACCTCGGCAGAGCGATTGTAGTCGTAGTCGGCCTGAATAAACATCACTATGGAGTCGGCCTCACGGGCCCGATCGATATTCTGCTTGAAAGCTACGGGGGTGAGCTCTCGGTTGGTGGCTCCGAGGGCAATCTGCTCCAGACCGTAATCGCGCGCGAAATAGCTCAACGAGGGGTGCCAGATGAGGAATGCGCGACGCGGCGACGCGGCTATCTGTACGGCGATAGAGTCGTGGAGAGCGGTGAGCCGCGAAGCGAGGGAGTCGTAGTTGGCCCGGTAGTATGCCTCGCCTTCGGGGTCGAGTTCTATAATGGCGTCGAGCATATTAGAGGCCATCCGTATGGCATTGGGGAGCGAACTCCAGATATGGGGATCGACGGTGGCGTGGGTATGGATGCTTCCGTCGGTATGCTCGTGGGTGTGGGTACCCTGCAGCTTATCGACACCGCGGGAGGTATCTACGATCTTCACGCCGGCGTGGTCGGAGGCCACGCGATCGGCCACGGCCTTCTCAAACTCCATAGTGCCGACACTGAAATAGGCCTGCGATGAGGCTACATCGCGGAGCTGCATCACCGTGGGGTCGAAGTTTTCGGGATCACTCCCCTTTTCGAGCAGAGTGCCTACCTGCCAGCGGTCGCCGACGATAGATTCGAGCAGATAGCGCTGAGGCTCGATGCTCACTGTGAGCCGACGCGACTGAGTAGCGGATCCGCCGCCACAGGCTGCGGCCACCATAAGGAGCAGGGCTGCGATGATTGACAAATACTTTTTCATAACCAATGCAAAGGTAATAAAAAAGATTCGTAACTTCGCGCTATGAACTCACCCGCCACTACATATATTATACGCCCCGGGGCGGCCGACGATGCGGCGGCCATGGCCGGGATATTCAACTACTACGTGGCTACAAGCGACGTGATATTCACCGAGCGGCAGCACACTGAGGCTGATATGCGGGCGCGGATAGAACCGGTGATCGGCCGATTCCCATTCATGGTAGCGGAGCAGGGCGGCAAGGTGATCGGCTACTGCTTCGCTCATCTCTGGCAGCCTGATCCGGTGTACCGCTACACGTGGGAGCTTACAGAGTATCTCAGTCCGGAGGCGGTGAGCCACGGCGTAGGTTCGGCTCTACTCAAGGCTGTGGTAGACGACTGCCGCCGTATGGGCGCACACTCACTCATCAGCTGGGTGACGGGCACCAACGAGCCTTGCCTGCGTATGCTTGCGCGGATGGGATTCGAGCGTCTGGGATGCCTGAAGCAGTCGGGATTCAAGTTCGGACGCTGGCACGATGATGTGTTTTTGCAGTTAATGCTTTGATTTCCGAGTGCAAACCTCTAACTTTGCGATGATATGACGATACGCACCTACATACTCGCCCTGCTTATGATGCTGACACTGCATGCCGGCGCCCAGGAACTTGACACTCTGTCGGCGGGTAGCGGCGTGGCGGCTCCGACGCCATCGTATCTCATTCCGCACCCCGAGATGCAGCAATCCACGCTGTCGCCAATCTTCGACGAGCGGTCGCTGTCGCCGGCACTACGCCTGTCGGAGTCTCCAATCCACAGCACGTTTATGCTTGACAACACCGGTCTGTTCGGGCCGCTGTCGGGCTTCAGCGGCCAAGCCGTCTACCCAGGTATGATGGATGTGCGCTCGGCATATCTCAATCTGTCGGCTTCGATCGGAAAGCTCGACCTCAATCTCTGGGGCGAGGCTTCGCAGATAGGAGCGTTCAGGAGCTATTACCGCCACTTCGGCGTGGGGATGAGTGCCCGGATAAATTTCACTGACCGACTGAGTATGACGCTCTTCGGCACATACTACACTCCCCTGCGCGGCTTACAGCCCGCAATGGCAGGCTTCTTCACCACGAGCCGCGCCGGCGGATATCTGTCGTACGACCTGTCGGATCACTGGGGCGTGAGCGTGGGCGCGCAGACTGTGCGCTCCGACTTCGACAACCGCTGGCGAATGCAGCCGATCGTGATGCCTTACTACCGGCTCAACAAGCACGTGACCGTAGAGGTGGACCTCGGTGGTGTACTCTATAATGCATTTATTGACAATGGCTCGCGCAATCCTACTATCGCGCCACCTCGACGCTAACACTTCAATCATGAATTTCAGACTTATACTATTATCAATATGCACCGCTTTCGCTTTGACTGCTTCGGCTGAACGCCTTGGCGTGATCGAGGCCGAGAGGGTGTATCAGGCATACGGGCGGCAGGTGAAGTCGGGCGACTTCGCCGAATACAACGGTATGATATGCTACTACCAGGCGGAGGGGGCCACGGAGATGACTCTACTCATTGAGGCTTTGGGTGTGCCCGAAGAGGCCATATCACTGAGTATCAACCCCGACGGCTGGCAATCAAAGGAGACCGATGAGGGCGTGGCAGCATACGTGTATAATGCTCCGGACGGTAGTTTCGATGTAGTCGTGATGGGCTTGGACGGCGACGATGCTCTGCTGTCGCTCTCGCGAAAGAGGAAGCCGACTATGGGATATCTCTTCGACCGCAAGCCTGTGCAATAAAAAATCATCAACTATGATAGAACCCGATATCTGGCAGAAGATGATGAGCGGAGAGCCCTATGATGCCTCCCATCCGTATCTGTTAGAGCGCCTTGAGGCGACCCGCGAACTGCTGTGGGAATACAACAATATGCGTCCGTCGGACACCGAGGGACGCCGGGATATAATCCATCGCCTGCTGGGCTCTCACGGCGCGAACTGCCACATCAATCAGCCCTTTCGCTGCGACTACGGCGAGAATGTGCACGTGGGTGAGAATTTCTTCGCCAACTTCAACCTCACAATACTCGACGAAGCGCGTGTGACGATCGGCGATAACGCCTTTATCGGTCCTAACGTGAGTATCTACACGGCTTGCCATCCGCTCGAAGCGGAGGCTCGCAACACTCTGGTGGAATGGGCTGAGCCGGTGACGATCGGCGATAATGTGTGGATAGGCGGAAGTGCGGTGATCCTTCCCGGCGTGACGCTCGGCAACAACGTAGTGGTAGGCGCGGGCGCCGTAGTGACGCGCTCATTCCCCGATGGCGTGGTGATAGCCGGTAACCCGGCCCGCATCATCAAGACTATCGACAGTGAATAACAACCCCTGCGCTACTCGGCGTAGAGGTTTTCAGCTTCCTGCGGGATATATTGTGCTACCAGTCGGCTGATTTTCATCATGTCGGGCTTACGAGTGGCATAGTCGATCAGCGTACCGATGGGGTAAAGGTCGGGGTCGGAGGCGGACTGGAAATCGGCGGCATCTTCCGAATAGTCGCCATCCACGGCTGCGTCGGCTTCAATGGCGTAGTCGTTGTACTCAATCACGCGATTGGCATCTTTGTGACGTTCGATGCTGACTAAAAGCGTAGTCGGGATAATGCTCAACTGAGGGTCTTCGCCCCAGGGCGCAGGATTGTTGATAACCTCTGCCACATTGGAGGCAATAACGTCGGTAAGTTCTTTTCTTGTCATAGTGTAATATCGTTTTGTTTTCTATAACTATAACAAGCACTGCGCTGAAATGGTTGCCCCAAAAAAGATGCGATATTACATATCGTCCAATGTGAACAAGCGGGGTTCTATCTCATAATTCGATAGGATGCTCGTGCGGATGCACTCAACTTTATCCATAAATGCTTTATGGTCGTAGTTACGCTTCTTTCGCTTCACTTCGGCCAAGGTTGCCGTATTTCCGTCTATTGAAAGAGCTACAATATCTATCTCATTTGCTTCCTTACCTTTCTTACGTTCCCACCATGAGCCAATATCGGAATACTTATGGCTTTCCATCATCTTCAACCGAAACCATTTTTCAAGTGCAAGACCCGAAAATGTCGGATAATCAGATAGGACAAGTCTACGCAGATATTCAAAATTGTTAAGTTCAACCAATGTCTGATTCCGGTCAAAATAGTTAAACCAGAAGCGAAGGAAATTATCGCTAATTTCATACTGCACATTCTGAGATCGAGGCTTGGACAGAATCGGGCGTACCCGCTTGATGAGCGAGTAATCTTCTATCAGGCGTTTCAGATGCCCGGCAACAGTGACGCCTCCAAGTGCGCTCTCTATTGCTCCCTGAGTATTGATCCCGGAGGCGATGCAACTCAATACTGAAAAATACATTCCATAATCTTTACCGAACTCCTCTATCAATAAATTACGCCCTTCGGTTACGAACAAGGAGTTTTCCCGGACTATATAATCGAACATTCCTTCGATTGACAAATCGGTATCGTCGCATAGCAACTCTATATATTTTGGGATACCTCCGGTGACGGTATATAAGGCCAGCAATTCATCGTTGGTATAATCCGGACGGAAGTCCCGCATGATCTCCTTCATAGTCTCGGTGCCGAATCCAGAAAGACGTATAATGGCATCCGCTCTGCCAAAGAGTGGTTCATGATAATTTTCAAAGATCTTGTGCATCATTGAATACACAGACCCCATGAGAAGCAAATTGATATGAGTATCGTCGCGATAGGAATCCCAAATATTCTGCATATCACTATACACAGATGGATTTATAGTGAAAAACTCCTGAAATTCATCAATTATAAGGTTGAACTTTCGGGTCTTCGCAAATTCCATCAATATACGGAATAATGATTTGAACGATTTTATCTCCGCCGGAACATAACAATCGAGAGCCGCCGAGATCAACCCCGCAAACTCTTCACACAAAGCCGCTTCGTTTTTTCTGCTGACAAACAGATATACTGTTGGATTCTCACTTTGCGTAGCACGCAGAGCCAGTGATGTCTTACCGATACGACGCCTACCAGTTATAACAGTCATTCTTGACCGGGAATCAAAGGCACGTCCCTGTATCTGCCTCAGTTCCTCAATTTCCTTTGTCCGATTATAAAATTTCATACTTTGTCACAGCGGTAATTATTACAGCGGTGACAAAATTACTAAATTTTCCAATATTTCAAACCAAACCACCGTAAAATATTATCTACCTCAACATTAATTAGAGCCGGAATTAAGGTCAGGGATTGAGGAGGTCGGGGTTGAAGAAGGCTTCGATCTGGCGGGCCTGGTCGAGGGCTACGGAGGCGGGACCGTCGGGCTCAAGGGCGTCGGAACGGCAATAGTCGCTCATGGCTTTGGAGCGCTCGCCAAGGCGCCAATAGGTGCGACCGCGTTCGAAAATGGCTTCTGCATTGTCGGGCTCACGATCAATCAGGGCATTAAGCTCAACCAATGCCTCGGAAAGTTTGTTTTCTTTTAAAAGCTGTCTTATCTGTATCATATCCATAGCAACCCCAAAGTTAGCAATTATGTTCATCACCACGAAATTCCGTCTACTGATACTGTGTGCGCTCACGGCGCTGTGTGCATCCGCTTCCGTCAATGCCGATCTGTTCGGCTCGGCCAAGCCCTACCCGGACCCGAAGGGCACGCTCATGCTTCCCGACTCACTTACGCCAGTGATGATCAACCATGTGGGGCGACACGGAGCACGCTTCCCGTCGGGGCCGTCGCACACGGCTACGATACGCAGATTCCTGTCGGCCGGGACGCTTACCCCTTCAGGACAGCGCCTTATTAATATAGCTGACAGTATCGACAACACAACGGAGGGGCGCTGGGGTGCTCTCGACTCGCTCGGTATGGCTGAGCAGGCCGGTATCGCGCGCCGGATGGTGAACCGGTTTCCTGATATCTTCCGAGGAGAGGTAAGGGTGCAAGCGGTCAGTTCATACGTGCCTCGCTGTGTGGCAAGCATGTATTCCTTTCTCCACGAGGTAGCCACACTCCACCGCGAAGCGGAGATCACCGCCTCGTCGGGCCCGCAGTATTCGCCCCTGATGCGCTTCTTCAGCGTCAACGAGATATATAAGCATTGGGCAGACACAATTGATACCGACCGGATACTCATCGCGATGCCGGAGTTTGACATAGCCGAAGCATCGATCGCGAAACTATTCGCGCAGGCACCACAATCCACACCTCGCGAAAGACTTAAATTTCTTATGGCGGAATATTCCACGCTTGCCATACAAAGCGCTTCGGGCGGCGATGCCCTGACGTGGCATGAATTTCTTTCGCCCAAGGAGATGGAAGCCTTGTGGGCGCTCAACGATGTGCGCCAGCATCTGCTCCACAGCGCGTCAGCCCAATCGCTCATTCCTTCGGCTATAGCCGCTCCCCTGCTACGGGATATCGCAGCCGATTTCGATGCGTATGTAGCCAATCCAACCACTGCAGTGCCAGTGAATCTGCGCTTCGGCCACGCCGAGACCCTGATGCCTCTGCTGGCTCTTATGCAGGTGCCTGACTGCTATTATACGGGGCCAACCGAGGAGGTACCGAATCATTGGCACAACTACGATATAGTGCCTATGGCTGCTAATCTACAGATGATTATGGTGCGTGGCCAATCGGGCGGTTACTACGTAATCACGCTACTCAACGAGAATCCGGTAAGGCTTCCCGGATTGCCTCTTTACGCACCCTGGCCACAAATGCGTGAGTATCTGCTCGAAAAAATAATTTGAAAAAAAACGGAACGAAAATTTGGAGGATAATATTTTTGTAGTACCTTTGCGGTGTTGTAGTCAACTACAACACCAAACCACTAAGTATAACCAATATTATCCATAATGAAACGCTATTCATTACTTCTGCTCACGCTACTCGCCACAGTAGCCTCGCAGGCCGCACTGCTTTGGAAGGTGACCGCACCCGGTTCCGACAAATCATCGTACATACTCGGCTCACACCACTTAGCTCACGCTTCGACCTTGGACGCATACCCGATGCTCGACTCCATACTTACCGCATCGGAAATGATGGTGTGTGAACTCAGCGCTGACGAGATGAACGATCCCGCACTGGCATCGTATCTGCAGACACGCATGATGGCTCCGGCCGATTCCACGCTATCGAAGGTGCTGAATCCGGCCACATACGCAACTCTCGATTCTCTGCTTCAGCACTACGGTCTCGGCTCGGCCGCCGCATACGAACCGATGAATCCGATGGCCGTAGGTACTGTAATAGAAGTATTCACACTTATGAAAGAGATGCCCGAACTGATGACGAGCGTCGGAGTAGACAAGTCCATGATGGCTCGCGCCACAGCTGCCGGCAAGAAGGTGACGGGACTGGAGACGGTGGAGCGACAGGCAGAGATACTTTACGGTATGCCTATCTCAGAGCAGGCCGCAGCACTTGAAAAATTGCTGTCGTCACCTTCCGAGATCACCGGGAAATCGCGCGAAATGTATGAGCTCTATTCAGCAGGCGACATCGACGGGCTCTATGCTCTGACACACTCTTCAATGACACCAGAGGAGGAACAGCGGCTGCTCACCGATCGCAATAGCCATTGGGTCAACTTTCTACTTACGTTGCTGCCCACAAGTTCGGTGATGATAGTAGTGGGCGCAGGCCACCTCGGCGGCCCGCAGGGACTACTCCAGCTGCTTCGCGACAACAAATATGAAGTGACACCCGTATCACCCAACGCACTATGATAAAGATTACAGACCTCACCTATTGCTACAACAATTCGCGTGCAGAGGCACTGAGCCACGTCGACACCACGATAGGCCCCGGTATACATCTGCTTTTGGGCGAAAACGGTGCCGGCAAGACCACTCTGCTCAGCCTTATAGGGGGATGGCTCAAGGCACGTCCCGCCACCGCTGTTGAGATCGACGGCATTCCCACGGCCAACCGCGAACCATCGGTAATGTCGCAGACATTCATGCTCACCGACGATACCGTGTTTCCATTCAACAGTATCCGTCAGATGGTGGAATATCACACCCCCTTCTATCCCGGCTTCTCGTGGGAGACGCTTACGGAATGTATGAAGGCGTTCGGTCTGAGCATCGACCAGCGCATTGACACCTATAGCCTCGGTAACCGCAAGAAGGCTATGCTGTCGTATGCCTTAGCCCTACATACCGACGTGCTGCTCCTCGACGAACCTACCAACGGGCTCGACATAACATCGCGCCATACACTGCTCGAACTTATGGCGCGCTTCTGCGACCCGGAACAGACCGTAATCGTGTCGACACACACGGTAATGGATCTCAAGAATCTGTTTGAAAGCGTATTGGTACTTGCAGGCAGCCGCCTGGTACTATCATCTTCAATCGCCGATATCGAGAGCAAAGTGGCATTTATAGCCGCCAACGAGCCGCATCCGCAGGCCTTGTACACTCTCACGTCGCTCGGCCGCCTTGAAATGATCGTGCCCGCCGCCGTGGCCGGGCGCCCGTCGCAAGTAGATTTCACCCTATTGTTTAACGCACTGCAGTCGCCCTCCCGCGCCGAACTGCTCAGAATACTAAACTCATGACCACATCCGCCACCCAATCACTCCCTGCCACCGACCGCTTCTCGTGGCGCCGCATCGGCATGGTAGCACGATACTATTATCCGTCGTTCAAGCGCCCGCTAATTATATTTCCGCTTATGTCACTTGTAGTAGGGATCTTTACCCTGCTGTCGGTCAGGTATGAGTTCAACCTTTTCTTCTCGGGCACACTATCTACCATCCTCACATTCACTTACTACTGGAGTCCTGTCATATTCAACCGTATAGAATCGAGCCAGCTTACCACTTCGCTACCCTGCCGCTGGTCGGAGCGCGCCACATTCGTGATGGCCATTGCCCTGCTCGGACTACCACTTCTGCTCTTCACTCCTTCGTATGCACTGAGCGAACTTGGCGAATATCTATATCCTGAGAAATACTGGCTTTTTGTCCATACAGCTACAGAGAACACGGACATTATACCGACTGCAATTGCTACCTGCCTTAAAGTAGCTATGAGTCTGTTGCCGTTCTCGGTAGCTCTTTATACCATCCACCGCGCCCGCAAGAGCCGTGTGTTCAAGGCCATAATGTTTAGCGTGGTAGCTCTGATCGCAGAGACCATAACCATCGGCGTGACAATGGGACTAATCGTGGTGCGAGCCTCAGAATATAACATTATGAATCCCGGCCACAATTCATCAATCGACGTTACGCTTGATCAAATATCGGAAGCTAGTCTATATACAGCCTGTATAGTCGGCACTTTGGCGTTGATGTTTATTGTGCTTACGATCCGTCGGTTCAAAACTACACAGCTGTCATGATGGAGTTTTCGGAGTCACGCCCCATATATATGCAGGTGGCCGACTACTGCTTCACGTGCATAATGACCCACCGCTGGGCTCCGGGGGAACGTATGCCATCGGTGCGTGAACTGGCTGTAGGGCTCAGCGTCAACACCCACACGGTACTGAAAGCGCTCGACTTTCTGCGCGATCTGGGTGTGGTGGAGCCACGCCGCGGATTAGGCTTCTTCCTCACCGAAGATGCCCCGGAACGTGTGATGCAGGCCAAGCGCGAGGAATTTTTCGCCACCGTACTCCCCGATATTTTCGAACGCATGGATGTGCTCGGCATCACCCCGGAGGAGATCGCCGAAGCCTATCGCAAGCGCAAATAGCAGAACTTTTTAATCATATCGGGCGTTGTAGGAGTGTACACACACTTAAGACACACGCGATATGATTACCGTTATCTACTGCCACCCTTATCCCGGAAGCTTCAACCACAGCATCCTCCAGTCCGTAACCGATCTGCTCAGCGCCCGCGGCGATGAGTACGACGTGATCGATCTATATGCCGAAGGATTCAATCCGGTGCTCGACCGCTCCGGCCTCGCACTTTTCTCCAAAGGCGAATCCGATGACGAGATGGTAGGACGCTATCAGCTCGCCCTCACCCGCGCCAACAGCGTGATATTCATTTTCCCTATCTGGTGGGGTATGATGCCGGCGATGCTCAAGGGATTTATCGACAAGGTATTCCTCAAAGGCACTATCTACGACGATACTCCCGAGGGCGGTATGCTCCCCTGTCTGAGCATCGACAAGACTACCGTAGTGACCACTTCGCAGGCTCCCACAGCCATGATAGAGCCTTTCATTCAGGGCTATTTTATCCCCAACGTACTTAACACGGTAGGCATCAACAATGTGACGTGGCTCAACTGCGATCAGGTCAAGACCGGAACTCCGCAGCATCGCAAGGAGTTTATGGCCGACGTGCTTGAAGCAATCGCAAAGTAGGCTCTACCATATCGCAACGAGCGTCGAGACGCACCAGATCGGTGTAGCGGCGCATCCAAGTGAGTTGCTTCTTGGCATACACGCGCGTATTCTTGGCAATACGCGCTATCGCTGTATTACGATCCATCAGGCCGTCGAAGTAGGCAAACATCTCTTTGAGCCCCACGGTATTTAGCGAATTGAGGCTACGCAGTGGATATACGCGTCGCGCCTCGTCCTCAAGTCCGTCGGCAACCATGCGACCGACACGCGAGTTGATGCGGTCAAAGAGCATCTCGCGCGGCCACTCGGGGGCTACCATCAGCACATCGAAATCACGCGCCTGCTTCTCCTTGCCAAGCAGCGATGAGTATGGTACACCGGCTTCGAGACTCACCTCTATGGCATGGATCAGCCGGCCATGATTATTAAGGTCGACACGGCCATAATAGTCGGGGTCAACATCGTGGAGCCACTGCTGCAGCGCGTCAAGTCCGTGCGTATGAAAAAATTCGACCACGCGGGCGCGGGTCGCGTCAGGCACGTCGGGCAACCGGTCAAGTCCGTTGATGACGGCGTCAATATACATCATCGAGCCGCCGCAGAGTATCGCCACTTCGCTCTTGCGCCACATCGCGGGGAGCAATGCAAGCACTTCCTGCTCATAGCGCGCGGCGCTGTATGGCTCGTCGAGAGATGCGACTCCTACGAAGTGATGGCACACACGGCTCAGATCATCGGCCGTAGGGGCAGCCGTGACTATTGGTATGTCGCGGTAGATCTGCCTTGAATCGGCTGAAATGATGTCGCAGCCAATCTTCTCGGCCAGATCGAGAGCCAGAGCAGACTTACCGGAAGCCGTAGGTCCGGTGATCACGAGGAGCAGTCGGCTCATCTATCGATCTGCTACTATGCGGGCTATCTCTACGATGACTTTGGTGGCTTTCTCCATCGAGGGGATGGGAACGAATTCGTATCGGCCATGGAAGTTGAGACCGCCGGCGAAGATGTTGGGACACGGCAGACCCATAAATGATAGCTGGGCGCCGTCTGTGCCGCCACGGATAGGTACTACCTTGGGCTCTACATCGGCAGCTTTCATGGCTTCGACTGCAATGTCGATGATATGGGGCAGCGGCTCTATCTTCTCGCGCATATTATAATACTGGTCCTTGATATCGAGCGATGCGACGCCGGGGAATTCATGGTTGATCTTGCGCGTGAGGTGCTCGAATTCCTTCTTTCGACGTTCGAAGCGGTCGCGGTCGTGGTCGCGAATGATGTAGGTAAGCACTGTCTGCTCCACAGTGCCTTCGATCGATACGAGATGATAGAATCCCTCGTAGCCTTCGGTATGCTCGGGTGTCTCCCAGCGCGGAAGCATGATGGCAAACTGATTGGCGATGCGGAGCGAATTGATCATCTTATGTTTGGCGTAGCCGGGATGTACGTTGCGGCCGGTGAATGTGACGCGAGCCACGGCTGCGTTGAAATTCTCATATTCGAGCTCTCCTACCTCGCCGCCGTCCATCGTATATGCCCACTCGGCTCCGAAGCGTTCCACATTGAATTTGTGGGCGCCCTTGCCTATCTCTTCATCGGGGTTGAAGGCTATGCGGATCTTGCCGTGCTTGATTTCGGGATGCTCCATGAGATACTGCACGGCGGTGACGATCTCGGCAATACCGGCCTTGTCGTCGGCGCCGAGCAGGGTGTTGCCGTCGGTGACAATGAGATCCTGCCCTACATAGTGGAGCAGTTCGGGGAATTCAGCGGGCGACAATACGATGCCTTTCTCCTGATTGAGTACGATCGGCTCGCCGTCGAAGGACTTGACGATGCGCGGACGTACGTGATGACCGCTCATATCGGGCGATGTGTCGAGGTGGGCGATAAAACCGATGGTGGGCACCCCGGGCTTGTCGGTATTGGCCGGGAGGGAGGCCATAAGGTAGCCGTTGTCGTCGAGCGACACCTCTGTCAATCCCATTTTCTTGAGTTCCTCTTCGAGGAATCTGGCAAAAATCATCTGTCCGGGCGTGGAGGGAGTGAGGTTGGTGAGTTCGTCGCTCTGCGTATCAAACTCTACATATCGGAGAAATTTGTCGACTACTGAATTCATGACGTTAATAGAATTATAGGTGAGTTTCTTATCTACACCGCAAAATTAACAAAAAAACTAATTACTATATATACACCCATCGAAAAATATACGGCTTATATACGGTTCGGTGTACATATAGGCCATAGTGGCGAGCGGATCGGCGTCGGTAACCGGACGGTTGCCCACAATAAGGTTGGCACGCTTTCCGCGGGCTATCGAGCCCAGGTCGTCGCCGAGCCCCATGGCGTAGGCACCGTTGAGAGTGGCAGCATTGAAGGCTTCAGCCGGATCGAGGCGCATCTTGATGCAGCCCATGGCGTAGACAAAACGCATATCGCCGGACGGCGACGAACCGGGATTGAAATCCGACGCGAGAGCCACTATAGCGCCGCTATCTACGGCGCGACGAGCCGGGCCGTAGGGCATACCGAGGAAGAAGGATGCGCCTGGGAGCATGGTGGCCACGGTATCGCCGGCGGCAAGCATACGGATATCAGCATCGCTTGCGCGCTCAAGATGATCGACCGACAGCGCGTCGTGAGACACAGCCACTTTCACTCCACCGGAGGCATCGAGCTCACAGCCGTGGATCTTTGGCTGCATACCGTAGCGTGCAGCCGCTTCAAGTATGCGCGCAGTCTCGCCGGGAGTGAAGAAGCCTGCGTCGCAGAACACGTCGACATATCTGGCCAGGCCTTCCGCAGCTACTGCCGGAAGCATCTTTTCGATCACCATATTCACATACTCGTCCTGACGACCTGCGTATTCGCGGCCTACGGCGTGGGCCCCGAGGAAGGTGGCGCGCACCTGAATCGGTACGGTATCGGCTATGCGCGCTATCACGCGCAGCATCTTCAGCTCCGACTCTACACTCAGGCCGTAGCCGCTCTTGATCTCAAGTGCTCCGGTACCCATCGACATCACCTGACGTACACGCTCCATCGACTGACTGAACAGATCATCCTCCGATGTGGCGGCCAGCCGATCGGCCGAATTGAGTATTCCGCCACCGCGACGGGCTATCTCCTCATAGCTGAGTCCGTGGATCTTATCTACAAACTCCTGCCAGCGGCTTCCTGCCCATACGATATGAGAGTGGGAGTCGCACCAGGCAGGCATCACCATCGCGCCGTGGCAGTCGAAATCGCTGTCGGCCGGAAGCGTCGGCTGTCCGGTGCCGAAATCCGCGATACGACCGTCGGCAATACGCAGCCACGCATTGTCGATATACTGCGATGAGTGCATAGGATCTCCTCGCAGACAAGATGCATCGGTCACACCCTGCAGGCGACCGATATTCCGGAGAAGAAGGCTACTCATTGGTGCGGAGGAAATTGACGGATGCCTCAATCAGGGGCGACATCACGGTGTCGTTTTCAAGATAAGGCACTTCGAGACGGTAGCGCGAGTACCACTCTTCGAGCAGTGGCGATGTACGGGCCGGGCGGCGCAGATCGAGCGCCTGCATGGCATTGAAGAGCTCTATGGCGAGCACTCGTTCCGTATTGTCGACGATGCGGCAGAGCTTGGTAGCTGAGTTAGCGCCCATCGACACATGGTCTTCCTGTCCCTGCGACGACGGGATGCTGTCGCAGCTCGTGGGCCAGCAGAGTCCCTTCGACTGATTTACGATCGAAGCGGCGGCATACTGCGGAATCATGAATCCGGAGTTGAGACCCGGATTGGCCACAAGGAAGGAGGGCAGACCGCGGGCACCGGATATCAGGCGGTATGTGCGGCGCTCGGAGATGTTGCCGAGTTCGGCTGCGGCAATAGCAAGGTAGTCCATCGGCAGGGCTATAGGCTCGCCGTGGAAGTTGCCGGCTGATACTATGAGGTCCTCTTCGGGGAAGATGGTGGGATTGTCGGTAACGGAATTAACCTCGGTCTCGATCACCCGGGTCACATAGCTGAGAGCATCCTTCATGGCACCGTGTACCTGCGGCATACAGCGGAATGAATAGGGATCCTGCACGTGCTGCTTATGGGCGGCCATCATCGGACTGCCTTCGAGGTAGTGACGCACGGCACGCGCCGTGGCAAGCTGCCCGGGGTGAGGACGAGCCATATTGACTTCATCGCCGAAGGGCTCGATACGGCCGTCGAACACGTCGAGGCTGAGCGAACCGATCTTGTCGGCCAGAGCGCTCAGACGGCGCAGACGGATTATGGCCCAAACGGCGTGGGACGACATGAACTGTGTGCCGTTGAGCAGCGCCAGACCCTCTTTCGATACCAGACGGATGGGCTGCCAGCCTTTGGCTTCGAGCGCTTCAGAGGCTACCATGCGCTTGCCTTTCCACACCACTTCACCGAGACCGAGCAGCGGCAGACACATATTGGCGAGCGGGGCGAGATCGCCGGAGGCTCCGAGCGAACCCTGCTGATATACCACGGGGATCATATCGTCGTTGAACATATCGAGCAGACGCTGCACGGTGACGAGCTGCACGCCCGACTTTCCGAGGGCGAGCGACTTCACCTTATTGAGCATCATTATCTTCACGATCTCGGGGTCGACAGTATCACCACATCCGCAACTGTGACTCTTCACGAGATTTTCCTGTAGTTTAGACAGGTCATCGGCGCTGATGGAGATATTGCAGAGAGAGCCGAAGCCGGTGGTAATGCCATAGAGCGGGCGGCCGGCACGGCTGATGGCTTCGTCGAGATACCGGCGGCAGTGCGTGATCAGCTGCTCGCTTTCAGGGCTGAGCGTCACTCGCTTATGATGGTCAATGATATCAGCGATATCGCTGATGGTGATTTCCTGTGATGAAATTACGTAAGTGGAATTCATAATATAGTATTGTCAATTAAGGTGTCGTCAGCTATGTTGGGTAATGTCACTTTGAGTTCGGGGGTGAGAGCCATCTGTCGGCGGATAGCGTCGAGCGAACCCTGATTACGCGCCCAGCTACGGCGGGCGATGCCGTTGTTCACGTCCCAGAAGAGCATATTGTCGATGCGGCGCGATGCTTCTTCCGAACCATCGATCACCATACCGAAGCCGCCGTTGATCACTTCGCCCCAGCCTACGCCGCCACCATTATGGAGCGATACCCATGTAGCGCCACGGAAACTGTCGCCGATCACATTGTGCACGGCCATGTCGGCAGTCCACTGCGATCCGTCGTAGATATTGGAGGTCTCACGATAGGGGGAGTCCGTGCCGGATACGTCGTGATGGTCGCGACCAAGCACCACGGGACCCTGCAGACGTCCGTCGGCTATGGCGCGGTTGAATGCCTGGGCTATGCGGCGACGGCCTTCACAATCGGCATATAGGATGCGTGCCTGTGAACCGACGACAAGGCGGTTGTCGCCCGCGCGGCGTATCCAATGGAGATTGTCGGCGAGCTGACCGCGGATATCTTCGGGAGCTTCGGCAAGCATCTCTTCAAGCACGTCGCCGGCCAGACGGTCGGTGAGTTCGAGATCAGACTGCAAACCGGAGGCACATACCCAGCGGAAGGGGCCGAAACCATAGTCGAAGAAGAGCGGCCCCATGATATCCTGTACGTAAGAGGGGTAACGGAACGAGCCGTCGGCCTTGACCACATCTGCACCGGCACGGGAAGATTCCAGAAGGAAGGCGTTACCATAATCGAAGAAGTACATACCATTGTCGGCCAACTTATTGATTGCTTTCACCTGACGTCGGAGCGACTCCTGCACACATTCGCGGAAACGATCTGGATCGTGAGCCATCATATCCTGTGCCTCTTCGAGAGTGAGGCCGGCGGGATAGTAGCCTCCGGCCCAGGGATTGTGGAGCGAGGTCTGATCCGAACCGAGATCAACGCGGATATTCTCTTCGGCAAGACGCTCCCAGAGATCTACGGCATTGCCCTGATATGCGATCGAAAGAGCAAGACCCTCCCTGCGGGCTTCAGCTACGCGGGCTATCAATTCGTCGAGCGAGGTATATACCTCGTCGACCCATCCCTGCTCCAGACGTTTCGACACCGCTTTAGGATTGATCTCGGCCGTGACGCTAACCACTCCGGCGATATTGCCGGCCTTAGGCTGCGCACCCGACATACCGCCGAGACCCGATGATACGAAGAGCATACCGGCGAGCGAATCCTGTCCGGCAGGCAGACGCTTGCGCCCGGCATTGAGCACGGTGATGGTAGTGCCGTGCACGATACCCTGCGGGCCTATATACATGTATGAGCCGGCTGTCATCTGGCCATACTGACTCACTCCAAGCGCATTGAGGCGCTCCCAGTCGTCGGCTTTGGAATGATTGGGTATCACCATACCGTTGGTCACCACCACTCGTGGAGCCTCTTTGCCCGAAGGGAAGAGTCCGAGGGGATGGCCGGAATACATCACGAGGGTCTGCTCATCGGTCATCTCGCTGAGATATTTCATCGTGAGGCGATACTGCGCCCAGTTCTGGAATACGGCGCCATTGCCTCCGTAGGTGATTAGTTCGTGGGGATGCTGAGCCACACGCGGGTCGAGGTTGTTCTGTATCATCATCATTATCGCAGCGGCCTGACGCGAACGCGCCGGATATGCGTCGATACTCCGGGCATACATCGGGTAGGCGGGGCGGAAACGATACATATATATACGTCCGTATTTCTCAAGCTCTTCGGCAAACTCCGGCGCAAGAGCGGCGTGCATCTCGGCGGGGAAGTAGCGCAAGGCGTTGCGGAGCGCCAGTTTCTTCTCTTCTTTCGAGAGGATCTGTTTCCGCACCGGGGCGTGGTTTACCTCCGGGTCGTAGGGCTGAAGTTCTGGCAGTACGGAAGGAATACCTTCCGCTATGGCTTCTTTAAATTGGCTGTCGGTCATATCTTTGAGTTTACTATTTCCATGATTTTAGCTACGGCATCAGCTGTCTGAGCATTGAGTTGGTCGACACGCCCGCAGATGGCTGCTCGCTTGTCGGCATCGGCAATCGAGGCTGCATTGATCTTCACATTGAGACCGGCGCCTTCCACTGCTGTGCGTATGGCGAGAGCGCCAACACCGGCATCGGACACAGAGGCAGGATTGCCCTTTTCAGCCATCTGCTCAAGAAGTGGGAGTGCCTTCATCGCCGTCTGCATAGTAGCGATGGGTACTTCGGCGGCATACTCGTTAGCCTTATCCATAGCCACACGGCGCGCCTCCTTCTCAGCCTCAGTAGACTTGGGCATCTTTATTGCCTCCATCACCTTATTGAAAGCATCTGTATCGGCATCGACCAGGTGGAGTAGCTCGTCGGTGAGCGTCTGACCTTGCTCCGCCACGTCGGAAAATTCCTTCCAGCGGGCATCCCATCCGGCCTTGTGGCTCGAAAGATTGGCCACCATAGTGCCGAGGGCAGCTCCGAGTGCGCCGATATATGCTGAAACGGATCCGCCGCCGGGTGCGGGCGACTCGGACGCGGTAAGATAAGCCAGATTGCGTGCAGTCAGTTCCACGAGACTCTTGCCGGCAGTTTCTGCAAGCATATATTCAATCACTTTCTGTTTTGGCTCGAAAGCACCGAGTTCGGCAAGCCCCATGCTGCGCACTGCCATATCCACAATCTCACCTTCGGGCAATCCGCACGAGCGCTGCTGCTTGGCGAGGAAATACTTGCCTGCGTCGATGAGCACGGAGCGGGGCACAAGGCCCACGATTTCGGTGCCGGTGACACGGATACCACGGGCCTGAGCCGCACGACACACTTCGTCGAATGCCACATGGAGCGGTGTACGAGTGATGTCGGTGATATTCATCGACACCTGTGCGATGCCATACTCCTCGATAAACCAGCCTATGGCTTTGGTGGCGGGCAGTGTACCCGGCTGCATCACAGGATTGCCCTGCGCATCTTTCACCAGCTCGCCGTCTTTGCGAAGCACGCGACCCTTCTCTCTTACGTCGAAAGCTATAGCGTTGGCGCGGCGGGTGGAGGTGGTATTGAGATTGAAATTTACTGCTATTAGGAAGTTGCGCGCACCTACAGCGGTGGCTCCTGTGCGGGCTGCCGCCTCATCCCAGGAGCGATCGCCGAAATCGGCGCCGTCCTCTCCGCCCAGACGAGCGGCGAGACCTTCATACTCACCCTGACGGCACACAGCGAGATTCTTGCGCTCAGGCTTGAATGCCGAAGCCTCGTATGCGTAGACCGGGATGGATAGTTCATCAGCTATACGCCGGCCAAGCTGCCGAGCCCGCTGAGCACACTCTTCGAGAGTGATACCCTGCACGGGCACGAGAGGAAGCACGTCGGTAGCTCCCATACGAGGATGCGCACCCTTATGGCTGCGCATATCAATAAGCTCCGATGCCCGTTTCACGGCGCGGAATGCCGCTTCCATCACCGGCTCTGGTTCGCCGGCAAAGGTCATCACCGTACGGTTGGTGGCTTCTCCGGGATCTACATCGAGCAGCTTAACACCACTCACTGAGCGTACTGCGTCGGCTATAGCCTCTATCACATCGGGGCGACGTCCCTCACTGAAGTTAGGCACGCACTCTATTATCTTTTTCTGCATGATACTCGATTGTTTAGGTTATGATGCAAAGATACTAACTTCCCTCCACTATCGCAATATCCGGCCCCCTTATACATAAGCCGGCCGCGCACCCTCACGGGTCGCGGCCGGAAATGGCGTTTTTGAAACTATAGTCGTTAATTTCTTTCCAATCAGAAAGTTGAGATAGATTACTTCACAACGTCATTGAGTTCGGCTCCGGCTTTGAATTTCACAGCCTTGCGAGCGGGAATGTCGATAACTTCTTTTGTGCGGGGGTTGACACCCTTGCGTGCGGTCTTCTCGGATACGGAGAATGTGCCGAAACCGATGAGAGCTACTTTGTCGCCCTTGGCGAGCTGTTCGCTAACGGTGTTTACTGCAGCTTCTAAGGCAGCCTTAGCCTGAACCTTGGTCAGACCGGCCTTCTCTGCGATAGAGTTGATAAGCTCTGTTTTGTTCATGACGTTGTAATTTTTAGAAAATATGAATAAATGATATGGTATTTCACTGCGTTAACTTTGCAAATATATATCTAAATTCTTAAATTTCACAATAAAAAATAAAAATATCGCATAATTTTTCGCAAAATAATCATTTTTCCTCCGAATCGCGCTCCTTGGAGGCCGCAGGTGTAGCGGATTTCGGGATTATTCCGTATCTTTGTATTAAAATTACAGATATGCTACGACTTATTAAATCGATGCCTCCGGTCACTAAAAACCTCATCATCATAAACTTTTTAGTGTGGCTCGCGATGGCTCTGTTTCCCGCCACCATCGGATTAAAAGCCGATGCGTTTCTCGGACTTCACTACTACGAGTCGCCCCTGTTCAACCCGGCGCAGCTACTCACCTATATGTTTATTCACGATCACAGAGAGTTCTTCCATGTATTCTTCAACATGTTTACCCTCTTCTTCTTCGGAGCCTCCATCGAATACAATCTCGGTTCGCGCCGCTTTCTCCTGTACTATCTGGCGTGCGGCGTAGGTGCCGGGCTCATTCAGGAAGCAGTATGGGCACTTACCCTTCCACCCCAGGCCTATATTTTCGAGGCATATATCAATGGCCGCGCATGGCTTGGAGCCTACACCGTGGGAGCGAGCGGCGCCATATATGGCGTGCTGCTGGCCTTCGCGATGCTCTATCCCAACCGCCCAATCTACTTTATCTTTCTCCCCGTGCCTATCAAGGCCAAATGGATGGTACTCATCTGGGGCGGCCTCGAACTGGTGCTCGGTATGAGCAGCGCCTCCGACGGTATAGCCCACTTCGCCCACCTCGGCGGTATGATATTCGGCTTCATGCTTATGGCCTATTGGATCAAGAAGGGTACCGTGTACAGAGAATAACCGTATGAGACAACTCATCGCCCGCATATCCACACCTGCCGCCACGGCGCTGATCATAGCCATCAATGCCGTGGTGTTTGTAGCCGTGCACATATTCGGGTCGTGGTCGGAGATGCTGCTCGGGCTGTTCTCCCTTCCCCTCTCTATATCCGATATCGCGGTGCGTCCCTGGGCTCTACTCACTTATATGTTTACCCAATACGCGCCATTTCATCTGCTGGCCAACATGCTGCTGCTCTATTTCTACGCATCGCCTGCCGTGAGCGCCGTAGGGCAGCTCAGCAGCCGACGCCTATGGGTGGTGTATCTTCTCGGAGGCATAGCCGGTGCATTGGCCGCACTTCTCGCCTGCCGGATCACGGCATATCCCTCGGACGGGCTTGTCGGAGCTTCGGCATCTGTACTTGCAGTGATGGCCTACACTACCCTCCGGCTACCGCACATCAAGGCACCGCTCGTATTTTTTGGTATGGTGGAGCTGCGCGTACTCACTCTCATCCTGGTACTTCTCGTGATAATCGCCACCGGCCCCTCTGCCGTCGATACCCAGGCAGCTCATGCGGGCGGATTCCTTGCCGGAGTAGCATTTGCCCTGTTATTAAAGCAGCGAACTCCCCGTCGGGTAACAGCTACACCAACTAAGTCGCCACAACCCATTGCGATACCGACTCCGGCGCCATCCACGCTACCCGACATCCCCGACAACGAGATGCTCGATATGCTTCTCGACAAGATACGCCGTTCCGGCTATAATTCGCTCACTGAAGAGGAGCGCGCCAGACTTCAGCAACTAAGCCAACGCATTGCCCCATGACCGTAACACGCCCCTCACGATCCACGGCCATTGGCCGTGCGGCTTCCGGTGCCGGCATCCTCGCCAATATCGTCGTGGGGCTGATCACCATTGCATCGGCCTACGGCGGTATCATAGACCCCAACCGCACGGCGATACCGGCTCTGCTCGCCATGCTCTTTCCGGCACTGCTGGTGCTCACACTTCTGCTCACTGCCATCAATTGTATATGGTGGCGCCGCCGGGCACTGATCGGAGCAGCTACACTGCTGATATGCGCCGGGCCGATACTTACCTACTGTCCCCTCAACTTCTTCCGTCCATCAGAGGCATCTATCGCCGAGCGTGGCGACAGGGTACTGAAAGTAATGACATTCAACGTGCTCGGATTCCACGACTTCTCCGGCAACTTTGCCGACAGCACATCTATCAACCCCACCATCAGGTTTATCCTCGACAACGACCCCGACATAGCGATATGTCAGGAAGCCACTCCACTTTTCGGAGAATTTTTTTCACCTCTCGTATCCGCCGACACTCTTGCCATCGCTGCTCAGTATCCCTACCGGTATACCTCGCGCCGCGGTATGGCATTGCTCTCGAAATATCCTTTTGAGCGCGTGGAAGTACCTGTAGCCGATGAGAATGCCTACGACGTATGTCGCTACGATGTTGATGTCGAAGGCATCGCGTTACACATATTCAACGTACATCTGCAATCTATCGGTCTCACGGGCGAGGATAAAGCCGTGTATCGCAATATGACCCACGGCGACGTTCCCGGCGGCGGTATGGGTGAACTTCGCCGTGGTATCTTCCGCAAGCTCGGAGCGGCATTCCGCGCCCGCGCCGAGCAGGCTGTCGAGATACGCCGGGCGCTCGACGATACTGCCGGTAATATAATCCTCGCAGGCGATTTCAACGACATACCCGGCTGCTATGCCTCACGCGTGATAGGCGGCTCTGACCTCACCGACGCTTATAGCCATGCAGGCCTCGGCCCGGCTATCACCTACCACGCTGACCGTCTCTTCTTCCGTATCGACCAGATATTTTACCGTGGCGACATCGACGCACTGCGTGTCGACGCCCTCAGCGTACCGTGGTCCGACCACTATCCACTGGTGGCTTACTTCCTCCTTCCTGAAAACTCAAAACAATAATCTACAATATATTAATTCACATGAAGAAATCAATCATTGCTCTGCTCGCACTGCTACTCTCTGCAGCAGCTCCATCCGTCAACGCTATGGAAAATCAGCGATCCAATCCCTTCATGGTCGACTATCCCGACCCCATGAACATCCCTCCATTTGAGTCTATAACCACCGCCGACTATATGGAGGCCTTCGACGCCGGTATCGAACAATACCGCAAAGAGGTGAAAGCCATTGCCGACAACAAGGCCAAGCCGACATTCGACAACACGATCCTCGCTCTCGAGCAGTCAGGCCGCCTGCTCAACCGCGTGATGTACGTATTCTCCTCCCTCAACGAGACCGACAACACTCCCGAGATGGACGCTCTTGCCGCCAAAATCATGCCCGCCTACTCTGCTTGCATGGGCGAGGTAAGCATGAACGACAAGCTCTTCAAGCGTGTGAAGAAACTTTATGACACACGCGATCAGCTCAACCTCTCCCCCGCTCAGAAACGCGACATCGAGGAGACATACAAGAGCTTCACTCTCAACGGTGCTCTGCTCAACAAGGCCGACAAAAAGCGCCTCAAAGAACTCAACACCACTCTGGCCGATCTCTACATCAAGTTTAACCAGAATCTGCTCAACGCCACCAACGACTTCGTAATCTTCGTGGGCGACTCCACGATGCTTGCCGGCCTCCCCGCCGCCAGCGTGGCCATCGCCGCTGAGGAAGCAGCATCGCGCGGCAAGTCAGGCAAGTGGGCTTTCACTCTCCACGCCCCGAGCCGTCTGCCCCTGCTGCAGTATGCCGACAGCCGCGAACTTCGCCGCCGCATGTACGAGGGCTACACCTCACTTGCATTCTCCGGCAAGTACGACAATCAGCCCGTCGTGAAAGAAATCCTTGCAGCCCGTGCCGAGAAGGCACGTCTGCTCGGCTTCCCCACATTCGGCGCCTATATGACCTCCAACGTGATGGCCAAAACTCCCGAAGCCGCCCGCGAACTGCTTATGCAGATCTGGGAGCCCGCCATACAGCGCGTGAATGAGGAAGTGGCCGAAATGCAGGCTCTTGCCGATGCCGAAGACGCAGGTATCATAATCAAGCCCTGGGACTATTACTACTATGCAGAGAAGGTGCGCCGCCATAAATACAATCTCGACGAGGATGAGGTGCGCGCGTACTTCCCTCTCGAGAATGTGCGCAAAGGCATTTTCAATATGGCCGAACGTCTCTACGGTGTCACCTTCACCGAACTTCCCGATGCTCCCAAGTATAATCCCGAAGTTAAGGTCTATGAAGTGAAAGATGCCGACGGCAATCACGTAGCCGTATTTATGACCGACTACTTCCCCCGCGCTTCCAAGCGTCAGGGAGCATGGATGAGCGAATTTCAGGGTGCGTTCGTCGACCCCGACGGCACATCGCAGCGTCCTATCGTATATAATGTAGGCAACTTCACCCGCCCCACCGCCGAGACCCCGGCTCTGCTCACGCTCGACGAAGTGGAAACGATGTTCCATGAATTTGGCCACGGCCTTCATGGAATGCTCACCAAAGCCACCCTCCGCAGCCAGGCCGGCACCAATGTAGACCGCGACTTCGTGGAGCTCCCCTCTCAGATCCACGAGCACTGGGCTCTCGAACCCGAATTGCTCAAAACCTACGCTTTCCACTACAAGACAGGCGAAGTAATCCCCGACAGCCTCGTAGAGAAACTCATCGCTGCCTCCACCCACAATCAGGGCTTCACCACCACTGAACTCGTAGGCGCAGCACTGCTCGACCTCGCATACGGCGACCTCACCGAAGGCAACACCAATATTGACATCCCCACCTTCGAAGCCAAGGTAGCCGCTGATCTCAAGAAGCCTTCGCAGGTAGAGTACCGCTACCGCACCCCCTACTTCCGCCACGTGTTTGGCTCCGATGGCTACGCATCAGGTTACTACACATACCTCTGGGCCGAAGTGCTTGACAGCGACGGCTTCGAGCTCTTCAAGGAACGCGGCATCTTCGATCCCGCCACAGCAGCCTCATTCAAAGCCAACGTACTTGAGATGGGTGGTTCGGCCGATCCGATGGAGCTCTACATCAAGTTCCGCGGCCGCAAGCCTGACGTAGGCGCTTTGCTCCGCAACCGCGGCCTCGCCAAGTAATCCCCATCCACACATATATAATATACCAAGCCCGGAGGCACCTGTTGCCTCCGGGCTTTGCGTTGTATGTATTGTTAATGATGAGGGGTGGGGTTACTTGTCGTATTTCACGAAATTACCGATCTTGTCAAACTTCAGTTCGAGGCCATTCGACAAAGTCACCTCATAGCCCTTACGCTGCTTCTCGAAGCCAACTATCTTATAAGTACCGTGATACTTGCTGACATACATCGACACCGGCTGCGGAATAAATGCTGCGGGTACGGAGCCATTGCGCGCAGTCTCGATCTCTTTCACATTACCTTTGCTGTCGAAAGTAATCTCGGTGCCGTCGGTGAGTATAACCTCGTATTCCGATACACGGCCGAAGTCCTTGTCGACCTTCACCAAGCTTACAGGAGCCTTGAAATTACTGCGGAGAACGCTTTGGGCAGCCACAGGAAGCACAGAGGCATCCTGTCGATAATTGCTTCGGGCCTCAACTGCCACTACAGAAATTATGGCTGCAATAGCCACCATCATCAATTTTTTCATAATCTGGTGTTTTTAAGTTAGTATAGAATCAAAACGCATCGTAGCAGCAAAAGGTTGCGCAAAATTGATTAACTTTGTGCCTATGACCGACGCCACCACGAATCCACTCTACGCCGAAGTGTTGCTGCCGCTGCCGCTCAACGCCACGTTCACCTACCGTGTGCCCGAAGCGATGCGCGAGCTCCTTGCCATAGGCAGCCGAGTGGTCGTACCCTTCGGCTCCAAGAAGTTCTATACGGCCATAGTGCGCGCATTCTCCAACGTAGCGCCCGAAGGATTCGCAGTGAAGGATATATCGCTATGTCTCGACAGCAAGCCGATAGTGCGCCGCGGCCAGACCGAACTATGGGACTGGATAGCCGAATACTATCTCTGTGCCGTAGGCGACGTGATGAAAGCCGCCCTGCCGGCAGGTCTCAAGCTCGAGAGTGAGACATTCGTGGAGGCGGCCCCCGACTTCGACCCCGAGATGGCACCGCCACTGTCGGAGCGCGAGACAATCGTGTATCAGACACTGCTTCATCAGGACAAACGGATGCGTCTCGTCGAACTCGCTAAAGCATCCGGCATCACGGCCATCAACATAATAGCCTCATCGCTCCTCGACAAGGGTGCCGTGATCATATCCGAGAAACTGGTCGAACGCTACACGCCGCGCCGGATCTCGTGTGTACGTATCGCCTACCGTCGCTACGACGATGAAGCCCATGCCGCCGCATTCAAGGCTGTAAAGAGTGCCGGCAAGCAGGAGAAGGCGCTGCTCACACTGCTCTCGCTGTCGTCGTTTCTACGCCCGGGTATGCCCGAAGTCGAGGTCACGATGGAGCAACTGCTTGAAAAGAGCGGCGTCACGCGTCCCATCGTCAAGGAACTTGAGAAGAAAGGTCTCGTGGAGATTTACCGCAAAGAGATCAATCGCTTCAGCTACGACGGAGCTCCCCCGGTAGCACTGCCATCGCTCTCCCCCGACCAGCTGCAAGCCTTCGGCGCAATCAATGAATGCTGGCGCACCACGCCCATCACCTTGCTCCATGGTGTCACCTCTTCGGGAAAGACGGAAATCTATCTCCATCTTATCGACAATGTGATCCGGGCAGGCCGTCAGGCCCTCTACCTCGTGCCGGAAATCGCCCTCACCACACAGCTCACCAAGCGCCTGCAGAAAGTGTTCGGTGACAAGGTGATCATATACCACTCCAAATTTTCCGACAACGAGCGCGTTGACATCTACCGACGCCTGCTCGCCTCGTCGGAGCCGGCCGTGATCATCGGTCCGCGCTCCGCTATATTCCTCCCCTTCTCATCGCTCGGGCTGGTGATCGTCGATGAAGAGCATGAGTCATCGTACAAGCAGCAGGATCCGGCACCACGCTATAATGGCCGCGACGCTGCGATGATGCTTGCCCGTATGCACGGCGCCAAGGTGTTGCTCGGCTCAGCTACACCATCCGTAGAGACATATTACAAAGCCACCATCGGACGCTACGGGCTCGTCACACTCGCCAAGCGCTACGCCGACGCCCCGCTTCCGTCTATCGAATTGGTAGGCACCACCGTGCTGCGCCGGCGCGGACTTATGCAGGGTGCGCTCGCCAAGCCGGTAGTCGACCGCCTAAAGCAGTCGATTGCCGATGGCTCGCAGGCCATAGTATTCCTCAACCGCCGCGGATACGCCCCGGTAGCCGTGTGCAAGATGTGTGCCCATACACCGCATTGCCGCAACTGCGACGTAGCCCTCACATACCATAAGCGCACCGACCGCCTCGTGTGCCACTACTGCGGCACCGAGTACCCGCTGCCTACGATCTGTCCACAATGCCACGAGCCGGCCATGGAGATCCACGGCTATGGCACCGAGCGCATCGAAGACGACATCACAGAAGCGCTCCCCGACGCCAGGATAGCGCGTATGGACCTCGACACCACGCGCGACAAGGATGGCTATATGCGCATCATATCCGAATTTTCGCAAGGCAAAGCTAATCTGCTCGTAGGCACTCAGATGGTGACTAAAGGTCTCGACTTCGACCGAGTAGACACCGTAGCCATCGTCAACTCCGATGCCCTGCTCAACCAGCCCGACTTCCGCGCCCACGAGCGCAGCTTCAATATGCTCTCGCAGGTAGCAGGCCGTGCCGGACGACGCGGACAGGATGCACGCGTGATGATACAGACACGCACCCCCGACCATCCCGTACTGGCTCACGTGCTCGACCACGACTATACCGGATACTACACCGATGAGCTGGCCGAACGCGAGCGATACAGTTACCCACCATTCAGCCGTATCATCTACATCTACATCAAGCATCGCGATCCGCGCGGAGTCACCGAGGCTGCCAACCTCTATACCCGTAGTCTTCAGGAACTGTTCGGACGCCGTGTGTTCGGGCCTGAAGAGCCTGCGGTGAGCCGCGTGCAGCTGCTCTACATCCGTAAGATCATGCTCAAGATCGAGACATCCGCATCGATGAAAAAGGTGAAACTGCTACTACTTCAGCTCGGCGAACAGCTCCACACCACCCACCCCGACATAATGCGCGGTACAATCACGTATTACGACGTAGATCCGGCGTAGGTTTTTTGGCTGTGATATGGGAGATTTTTTGTATCTTCGCGGCGTCAAATCCGACTGATGAAACTTACCTATAAAATTCTGCGCACTATTGCCGTTACGCTACTTCTGCTGGCCATCCTCCTGCCTGCCGCTCTCTACGTAGCGCTCTCCACCTCCGCCGTGCAGAATTATCTCCGCCACAGAGCCCAATCGGAGCTCACCAATCTGCTCGGAGCAGAGGTAACGATCGACCATATAGCCATATCCCCGTTTAATCGCCTCACTCTCCACGGCATCTCCGTAGCCAACCCCGACTCCACCGACTCCGAGCGGCCCAATGCCCTGACGGTACGTCGGCTCGGCGCCGGCATCAATATCTGGAACTATCTGGCCCACGACCGAATCGTGCTCAACTACGCCGAGATTATCGGCCTCGACGCCAAGATCTACCGCGACTCAGCCGGCGCGCCCCTCAATATCCAGCCCATAATCGATGCGCTCGCCCCTAAGGATCCGTCGAAGCCACCTACCAGATTCGACTTGGCCATCAACACAGTGGTGCTTCGAGCAAGCTCAGTAAGCTACGATGTGGGGCGCGACTCTGTAGCTCCCGGTCGGTTCGACCCCAGGCATATAGCCATCACATCGCTCAATGCCGATCTGCAGCTGCCCCGCCTCTCCAACGATACTACCGAGATCGATCTCCGCACACTCACCCTGACCGAACGGTCAGGATTCTCAATCAGTTCTATGTCGGCGCTCTGCGACATCCGCAACGGCGTAGTGGATCTCAGCGACTTCTCCATCTTCACTCCCACAAGCTACATCGGCCTCAATAATCAGCAGATCGACACCCATGCCCTCGACCGCGAATCCATAGCGTATATGCCGGTCGACGTAAGGCTCACGCGCAACAGCCACATCACCACCACCGATCTGGCCTACTTCATACCGGCCCTGTCGCCGCTTGATCTTGACTTCCGCACCGCTCTCCATATCGACGGAACGCCCGATCAACTGACTCTACAGGAGTTAGAACTGCTGTCGAGCAGCGGAGTCAGCCTTTCTGCCACAGGCTATCTCGAAGGCCTGATCACGTCTGATCAGCCATCATACCAGCTACCACGTATGGAACTTAAGGCCAACGGCGCAAATGCCGCCGAGATAGTCAATCTCGTAAGACCGGTCGACCTTCGTATCGCCCGGTTGCTGGCCAATGCCGGCACAATCGAGGCAACGCTGTCGGCCGCAGGCACCACATCCGAGGGCAATGCCTCTCTCGGTCTTATCACATCGCAGGGACTCGTCACCTTCGATTCCGACTACCGCCTCAACGGCCGCGCCCCGGCCTTCTCGGGTTATATGGCTGTCGACGAGCTTAATGTGGCATCACTGCTCAGCGGTGTGGTCGGCGGTGCCGCATCCAAAATCTCCGATCTTTCCCTCTCGGCCAACTTTGATGTTGCCCTTACAAAATCCGTACCCGACGGTTCTGTTCAGCTCGATCTCAGCTCCATCACATACCTCGGCCACACTTACACCGACATAGCAGCCGATCTCCAGACGCAGCAGGGCACATCCAATCTGTCGCTCGTCGGCGATTGCGCCGGACTGCACATCGATGCCGGAGCTACACTCGAGCCCGTCGACGGAGGACGAGCGCTCGATTTCAGCATCGATGCCTCGCAAATCAATCTGGCTCATCTCGGACTTGCATCTCGCTACCCCGACCGCGACCTCGCATTCTCCTGCTCCGGCTCGATCATCGGATCGTCGGTCCACGACGTAGAGGGCAATTTTGATATTGATCACCTGGAATGGATCAATGCGTCCGGTAAAGGTCTTGTGCTGAATCACGTTGGTCTCGCCTGTGTTCGTGGCGAGGAGGCCGACACTCTCTCCCTCGACTCAGAGCTGCTTACGGGATCGGTTGTTGGAGTGTTTGACTTCACCACTATAGCGCCGGCGGTAAAAGCCATCATTGCAAGCACAATGCCGCAACTCGCCGGAGGAAAACCATCCGCACGCACCACCTCCGACACGTGGGCCAACGATTTCACTTACTCCTTCACCCTCAACACCCTGGAGCCTCTGGAGCCAACCTTTAAGATTCCGGTCAAGATCCTCGACCCCGTAAGGATATTCGGAGCCGTAAGCAGCAGCGATGGCACCCTCTCGGCTTCAGTCGACGCCCCGTATCTTGGTCAGGGCACCAACAAGGTAATTGAAGGCACGGCTCTGAGTGCCACCGTGGTAGCCGCTACCGAGGAGATGCCGCAGAGCCGTGGCTGGCTCAACTTTGCCACCAACGTTCCGACTAAAAACGGCAAGATGCACCTCGTAGCCAACTCTTACGCACGCGACGACCGACTCGACGGTCACGTAGAATGGCTCATCGACCGCGAACGCCGGTTCAGCGGCGACCTCAACGTCACCGCCGGATTCGAGCGTGATGCCGACGGATCACTTATTAGCCGCATCAATATCAATCCCGGCTCAGCCGTATTCAATGATACGGTATGGACAGTGGAGCCTGCCCTTATCACGTACGCCGGCAAGGAGCTTACAGTCGACGGCTTTAAGGCATGGCGCACCAATCAGGCTATCGAAATCTACGGCCGCGCATCCGAAAGCGAAGCCGATACGCTATTCGTGGAACTCGACCACGTCGACCTCGACTACGTATTTGAGACTCTGGCTATACCCACGGCGATGTTCGGCGGCAATGTGTCGGGAAAGGTCTACGCCACACGCGTGCTCACCCCCACACCACAGGCTTACACACCCGGACTCGACGTAAAAGGATTGAAATACAATGGTACGGTGCTCGGCGATGCTGAGTTGCGATCGCGATGGTACAACGACAATAAGTCAGTGTCGATTTTGGCCGACATCACTCAGAGCGACGGCCGCCATTCGTATGTCGACGGAGCCATATTCGTAACCGCCGACTCGCTCGATCTACGGTTCAAGGCCGACCGCCTCCCCATCGGATTTCTCAAGACCTACATGGCTGCCTTCGCCACTGACATATCCGGTTATGCTACCGGCGACGCCCGCCTATGGGGCACTTTCAAGCTCATCGACATGACTGGCGAAGTCTACGGCGAGGATGTTAAGATCACGCTCGGCTTCACCAACACCTCATATACCACCACCGACACTGTGCGCTTCACACCTGGCCGTATCGATATACAGCCGCTCACCATCCGCGACGACTACGGCAACACCGCCACACTCAGCGGATGGCTCACCCACAAGTGCTTCAAGAGTCCTGAATTCAAATTCGAGGTGACAGACGCCCGCGATCTGCTTGTCTACGACGTGAAAGAGAATCCGGAGCAGCGGTGGTATGGGCGCGTGTTCGGCAATGGCCGAGCCGAGGTATCAGGCGCACCCGGTATCGTGGATATCACTATGGATATGACCACTGCTGGCAACTCTACATTCACCTACATTCTCTCCAATGCCCTTGTGGCGGAGGACTATACATTCCTCACCTTCCGCGACCGCGATCAGGCGCGCAAGGATTCGATCAGAGCCGCATCTGCCCCGCCTTTGGTGCTCGACTATATCGAACGGGGCAAAAATGCCGAAGTGGCCGGTTCGAGCAACTACCATATCGATCTGCGCGTCGACATCACTCCGCAGGCGGCCATCAATCTTGTGATGGATCCCGTTGGTGGTGACTGCGTGCGCGCCAATGGCTCGGGCAATCTGCGTATGACTTACGACGCCGCAAACAACGACCTGAAGATGAACGGCACATACGTAGTGGACCGCGGTAGCTACAACTTCACCCTCCAGGATATCATCATCAAGAACTTCACTCTGCGCGAAGGCAGCAGCATAGCCTTCCACGGCGACCCGTACGCCGCTCAGCTCGATATCGTGGCATCATATCAGGTAAAAGCCAACATCTCCGATCTCGATCAGTCATTTCTCGAGGATAAGGAGCTCAACCGCACCAATGTGCCGGTCGACGCGCTACTGATCGTGAAAGGTGATATGCGCCAGCCCGACATCACGTTCGATCTCGATTTCCCCACGCTCACTCAGGAGACCAAGCGCAAGGTACGCTCCATCATCAATACGGAGGAGATGATGAACCGCCAGATCATCTATCTGCTGGCGCTCAACCGCTTCTACACACCTGAATATATGAACGCTACGCGTGGCAACGAACTCTTCTCCGTAGCCTCGTCTACACTGGCGTCGCAGCTCAGCAATATCCTCGGACAATTTTCCGACAATTGGTCGATCTCCCCGAATCTGCGATCCGACAGAGGCGACTTCTCCGATGTCGAAGTCGACGTGGCGCTATCAAGCCAGCTGCTCAACAACCGACTGCTGCTCAACGGCAACTTCGGCTATCGCGACAAATCGCTCAACAACAATTCCTTCATCGGCGATTTCGACATCGAATACCTATTGAATCCAAGCGGCTCGTGGCGACTGAAGGCCTATAACAGATACAACGACCAGAACTACTACCTCAAGAGCGCACTCACCACTCAGGGTGTCGGCATCGTGTTCAAGCGCGACTTCGACGACTTCTTCTCCTTCCTGCGCCACAAGAAGAAGCCCGCGGCTGAATCCATCGACGAGACACCTTCGGTAGCTCCGACCTCACCGGTCGAGCAAGCTGACACATCTCTCATCCAATTCCGCTGATCTCCTTGCTCCTATTTCTTCTTCACGGTCCAGCCGAAACGGCCTACATGCTCACCTTGAGTGTAATAATTACCGTGTGAATAGTTAAGCAAACCCGCTTTTTCAAGCTCAAACTTACCGGTTTCCGGGTCGATTAGAGCCTCATCGGCCAGCACATCGAGAACCTCGGCTATCATCATGTCATGGCTGCCGAGCCTGATGATCTCCTTCACCCGGCATTCAATACTCATAGGCGACTCCTTGATGTGCGGACATCCTACGGCTACCCCCGGCTCCGGAGTGAGCCCGGTTTCCTTCCACTTGTCGTAGTCACGTCCCGAGCGCACACCACACCAGTCTGTAGCTCTGGCCATAGCCTCGGTGGTGAGATTGATGGTAAATTCCATCCGCTCCGTGATCATAGGATAGGAATACCGCTCCGGGCGCACTGAGATATAGCACATTGCCGGATCCGAACAGATCGTTCCGGTCCATGCCACGGTGAGCATATTGCTGTTTTCCATCGTGCCGCAGGTCACGAGCACTGCCGGCAGCGGGTAGATCATCGTGCCGGGACGCCATATTTGTTTCATATCAGAGAAATTTAGGTGCTTGAATAAAAAGGCCGAGCGAGAGGCCGAAATTCCATCGGCCACCCTTGGCCGATAGATAATTGGTATAAACAGAAATATCCGCAAAGGGCAAAGCGGCTACGGCTTTGATGCCGCCGAACCATACGGGATGCGACAGCCAGTCGCCATAATAAGCGCGTCCTGACGGGTCACAAAGTATCCGGCGCGCCGGAAGCATCATAGATCCCTGGGCTCTGAGCTGAATCATTGATCCGAGCATCCATACAGGCTCCACACCAATAGTTGCGAATCCATTGGCACGCAAATCGGGTATGAGCAGATTACTATATGTAGGCGACGGCTCCCAAGCCGGAGCATCTATCACTGCTGCTATGTATTCCGATAAGAGCTGACGCCCGGAATAGAGAGCCCGCGCATTAAGTCCGAGGCTCCACGACGACGACAACCTCACATACTCTTCCCAACGGGCGTCGGCCTGCCACCACCGGCGATGCAACCTTTCACGCGACTGCAGGCGATCGGAATTCAGATAGCACTGCCCTAACACAGCCGACAGCTGCGCTTCCACAAGGCGTCCGGCGGTAGGCGATCCGCTCTGGTTGAGCGTATTGAGCGTATATATAAGCCGCGCTGTAGCCAAGTTCTGCGACAGATCTATCATCTCCGATCCATTGTCGTAACCGTCGCCACGGTGACCGCCACCCACCTCTATCGCCACTCGCCCGGGTCGTCCGGCCGCCACGGCATAACCTATCCGGCCGAAATACTCGTCGGTAGTAAGATCGTTGGAGAGCGATCGGCGGAAGAAGAAGGAATTTTTCGGAAAGTACTTGCGGCGTGAGGCTACCACATCGAGCGTGATAGCCGACGGGACGGATCTGAGCAGTTTGATCTGACCTGACAATTCACCTGCAAGATAGCTCTGGCCTATCCAGCCGTTGAGCCTCAAGTCAAGAGAGTTGAAACTGAGAGTACGGTAGCCGCCGGAGATGAATAGCTGGCTGGTGGTAGCCGTGGATAGATAGCCGCCTATACCTACCGATACGTTCTTCTTAAGTCGCGAAGTAAGGTTGAGGTCAAAGAGTTCGCTGTCCGCATCATAGTCAGCTACGATCTCCAGATTGCGGAACTTTCCGGGGGTGATGGCGCGGTAGTAGGCATTGCGAGCGTGATCAAGTCCGAATGTATCGGCACTCTGAGTGTTGAAGAGATGCTCCACATACTGATTCTGCGATGGGGAGCCGCCGGTCACAGTCACCTTGCCAAATTTCAGCGCCGGAGTGGCCGACTTGAATACCTGACGGGTAAGTCGCCGTGTCTCTGCCGGGATACGTGCATGTATACGCGCCTTGATCGAGTCGATGTGAGCCATAGCAAAGTCGTAGCCACGACGATATATCTGCGGAGCCTTCTCGAAATCGAGCAGTCCGAAGTCCTCGAGGTGAATGCGCAGTTTGATACCGGCATCCTCGGGGAGCGATGAGTCGCTGTGCTGTATGATCATCGTTTCGAGCTGATCCATCATATTGGGATTCTGCGACTTCACTTCGGTCGACGCCACATCTACTCCGATCATTATCTGCGGAGCGAAATCGCTGCGCATCACGTCTACCGGAAAGTTATCATAGATACCGCCGTCGTAGAGCAGAGCGCCACCGCGCTCAATCGGGTGAAACACAAGCGGGAAGCTCATCGAAGAGCGCACAGCGTCGCCGAGCGCTCCGCTGCGCCACACCTTCATCCGCTTATTGGTCACGTCGGAAGCCACGCAGCGGAAGGGCACGTATAGATTATTGAAGTTGCCGCCACACTGCGCGGTGTAGGGGGCATATAGCTCCATAAACGCAAAATTCATCGGCAGCGGATTGATGAGGCTCGACGGCAGTATCGACTGCATCAGAGTGCTGTCGCCGAGTGTAAGATTGAGCATCACGGGGAGCGGTTGCTCTCTGAGGAAGTAATACGTAAGTTCGTTGTTCACCACCCCCTGAGCCCAGTCGTTGAACTCTGCCGAGGTAAGCAGCTCCATCATCTCGGCTGGTGTGAAACCGCAGGCATACAGGCTGCCGATGATAGCACCCATTGATGTGCCGGCAATATAGTCGATCGGTATATCAGCCTCTTCAAGAGCCTGAATCACACCCACGTGAGCTATACCTTTGGCTCCACCGCCACTGAGTACAAGTCCGACCGACTGCGGCTCGTCAGCTCCGACGCCAGCCGCCACAGCCACTTGTGAGGCGATAAGCCATAACGATACGATAAACAATACTATTCTGCGCATACAGCAATTTTTCTTCAAATATATCAAATATTTTTCGATTGTGCCGACATCATCAGGTATTAGATATTGCAATTCGGCGGGTAATTCGTAAATTTGAAGAAAATAAATATTCTCTCACTATGGCTACAGACCACGAAATACCGGTTGTCGAGCTGCCAACTATATGCTCTACAGAGCAATTAGGTAGCGTGCTCCGGAGTGCGCCATCAGGTAAGTATCTGCTGCTGCATCTTACTTCGGCGACCTCCGATTCGCCGACCGACTATAAAAAACTCGCCGATGCTCCGGAGGCCACTTTCACATATTCCTCATACGAGAACCCCGATACCGGCAACACTATACCGCTGATAAAGTATCAGTTGGGCAGCGTCCGCGATGACTTTGATTTCGGCCCGCTTGTTCGGATTTCCCTACCCGACGCACTCGAATCCCTGGCTTCTATCGATCCGGGATATCGCTATGCGGCGTGGTACGCCCTGCGGCTCGCCCTGAGCCGCCGCCAACTTCCGGTCTACATCCCCGAGCCACTTTACAGTGTATCGTCGGTAGCGGCTACCGACGATCACGAAGCGCACTTCGCCTACGTGAATCCGCGCAATGAAGCAGTGCAGAAGGAGATGGAAGCAGCCTTCACCGCCCACCTCGAAGCCCTCGGAGCCCGGCTTCCGCAACGCACCAGGCGTGTGGCCGACGAAGGAGTGTTTCCGGTAGAGGCCTCCGTAGTGATTCCGGTGCGCAACCGCGCCGCCACTATCGCCGATGCAGTGGAAAGCGCGCTCAGCCAGACGGCTCCGTTCGACTTCAATATCATCGTGGTCGACAATCACTCCACCGACGGGACTACCGAGATACTCTCCGCTTTAGCCGCCCGCGATCATCGTGTGATCCACCACATCCCTACCCCTACCGATCTCGGCATCGGCGGATGCTGGAACGAAGCGCTCTTTCATCCGCTCTGCGGCCGCTACGCCGTGCAGCTCGACAGCGACGACCTCTACAGCCACAGCAATGTGCTTCGCGACATAGTGGACTGTTTCCGCTCCACCGGCGCCGCCATGGTAGTGGGAGCCTATGCCCTCACCGACTTCTCACTCAATCCGATACCGCCAGGCACCATCGCCCACCGCGAATGGACAGACGTCAATGGACACAACAATCTGCTGCGCGTCAACGGCATCGGAGCTCCGCGAGCATTCCGTACCGCGATAGCCCGACGCAATCCGATGGCCAACGTATCGTATGGCGAGGACTACGGCATGGCGCTGCGCCTGTCGCGCTCCTACCCCGTTGGCCGCATCTTCGATGTGCTTTATCTCTGCCGGCGCTGGGATGGAAACAGCGACGCCAACCTATCGCGCGAACGTCTCAACGGCTACAACACCTACAAGGATTCGCTCCGCACTGCCGAACTCAAAGCCCGCATCAAAGCCGTATGAAACGAAGTGAAATAGACCGCTTTGTAGCCATGCAGCTCGCCGCGTGGCCAATGGCACGGACCAACCACGATGCCCTTGCAGATGCCGTATCTAAAGTAGTGGATGTCGACGGCTACCCCATCACCCTGCTCGCCCTGCCGGCACGTGCCGCATCCAACAAAGCCGATATCCGCCCCGAAGCCATTGCCGCCCGCCCCTGCTTCCTATGCCGCGCCAACCGCCCGGCTGAGCAACAGATACATCAGCTCTGCGGCTACGAGATGCTCGTCAATCCCTATCCGATACGTCCCGGCTACAACACCTACAAGGATTCGCTCCGCACTGCCGAACTCAAAGCCCGCATCAAAGCCGTATGAAACGAAGTGAAATAGACCGCTTTGTAGCCATGCAGCTCGCCGCGTGGCCAATGGCACGGACCAACCACGATGCCCTTGCAGATGCCGTATCTAAAGTAGTGGATGTCGACGGCTACCCCATCACCCTGCTCGCCCTGCCGGCACGTGCCGCATCCAACAAAGCCGATATCCGCCCCGAAGCCATTGCCGCCCGCCCCTGCTTCCTATGCCGCGCCAACCGCCCGGCTGAGCAACAGATACATCAGCTCTGCGGCTACGAGATGCTCGTCAATCCCTATCCGATACGTCCCGGTCACCTCACGATAGTGTCGCCCGACCATACACCACAGAGCATTTCGGAGCGCGTGACCGACATCATAGCCGTGGCGCGACAGCTCGACGGCTACACTACATTCTACAATGGTCCCAAGTGCGGCGCATCCGCTCCCGATCATCTTCATTTTCAGGCCGTACCCACGGAGTATATGGTCGTGTGGGATAATCTCGACAAAATCTTTTGGCCACACATCCATATCTCTGCCACTGCCGATGACATGGAACGCACTCTCACTCTACGGCTCAAATCGCTCCCCCACACACCTGCCGACGAGCCGAAAGTGAATATACTGATGCGTACACCCCGCCCCGGACACCTTGAGGCGCTGATATTTCCACGTCTTCGTCACCGTCCCGCCTGCTTCGGCGAAGTGCTTGTCAGCCCCGGCTCAATGGATATGAGCGGCACGATAGTGACACCGCGCATCGCCGACCTCGACCTGCTCACCCCCGACCTTATCCGGCAGATCTACAGCGAAGTGTCGCTACCTTCAGCTCTGATCGCCGGGCATCCGGTACCGATGATCAGCGTAGGCATACTTGAAGCTCCGGAGGTAAAATATACGGACGCCGACGGCCACCGACTCACTGCCCGGGGCTACGAGACCTATGCTGCAGTAGCCCCGGCCGCTGCAGAGAGTATCGCAGTGGAGGGAGTGGTGATCGGCAAGGACTTCCACTGGCAACAGCGACAGACCCAACTGTTTAAGGGCCTGCTACGCTTCTCTCGTGTGGGTGAGCTGACGGAGGTTGTCAACTTCATCGATGTGGAGTCGTACCTGCGAAGCGTGATCAGTTCCGAGATGAGCGCCGATGCTGATCCGGAATTTCTGAAAGCCCACGCCGTAATCTCGCGCAGTTGGGTACTCGCTCAGATGGCCACCGTTGACAATCCCGTACCTCCCCCCGGACAGATCACCGACGAGGAGCGTGTGATGTGGTACGACCGTCAGAACCACGACCGCTTCCATGTATGTGCCGACGATCACTGCCAGCGCTATCAGGGCTTCAGCCGTGCATTCGTGCCGGCGGTAGTCGATGCCCTCAAAGCCACGGAAGGACTTGTACTCACCTACGACGGCCGGTTCTGCGACGCCCGCTTCTCAAAATGCTGCGGTGGCGCCACTGAGATCTTCTCTACCTGTTGGCAAGATGTGGATTACCCCTATTTAACAGCAGTGGCCGATACTCCCGACGGAGCGCTACACTCCGATCTCACCGACGAAGCCGCCGCTACCCGTTGGATATCATCGCGACCGGCCTGCTTCTGCGGCGATGCACACCCCGCCGTGCTTGCCAAGGCGCTCAACAGCTACGACCGCACCACCGACGACTACTTCCGATGGAGCGTAAGCTACACCCCCGATGAGCTCGACAGCCTCGTGAACCGTAAAACCGGCGCTGCCATCGGGCATATCACGTCTATCACTCCGCTACGCCGCGGGCCGTCGGGCAGGATCATGCGCCTGCGCATCGAGGGTACCGGAGGCACCATCATCATAGGCAAGGAACTGGAGATCCGCCGCGCTCTGTCGGAGAGCCATCTCTACAGCTCAGCCTTTATAGTCCGCCGCTCGTCCGAGAGGTGGACTCTCGAAGGTGCCGGCTGGGGGCACGGCGTAGGCCTATGCCAGATCGGAGCTGCGCAAATGGCTGCCGACGGCTACACCTTCGAGCAGATTCTGAGCCATTACTATCCCGGAGCTAATCTCTCTAAAGCATACTGACGATGAGCCTGCGCAACCGTCCATGGGCATGGGTACCCACACTCTACTTTGCCGAAGGCCTCCCCTACGCCATCGTGATGACCCTCACCGTGGTAATGTACAAGAAGATGGGTCTGACCAACGCGCAGCTCGCATTCTACACCTCGCTGCTATCGCTGCCGTGGGTTGTGAAGCCGCTATGGAGCCCGATCGTGGATATATTCAGCTCCAAGCGACGCTGGATCATAGTGATGGAACTGCTTATCTCCATTGCTCTCGGCGCCGTGGCACTCACTCTCCCTGGACCTTCGTGGCTCGCAGCCACCGTAGCGTCCTTTCTGGTCACGGCATTCCTCTCAGCCACTCACGACATATCGGCCGACGGCTTCTATATGCTGGCCCTCGACGAGTGGGAGCAATCGGTATTTGTCGGCATCCGCACCACCTTCTACCGCGCCGCGATGCTGCTCGGACAGGGGCCCTTGCTGATTCTCGCCGGATCGCTTGAGATCAGCTGCGGCGACATCCCGAAGGCATGGGCGCTCCTTTTCGAGATTCTGGCCGCCGGCTTCGCGCTGATCACGATTTACCACGCCGTCACACTGCCTCGCCCAAAAACTGATACCCTGCGCCGCGCCACCACCCTGCGCGACGTATGGCGCGAGTTCGCCGCCTCATTTGTGAGCTTCTTCCGCCGCTCCGAGATATGGGTGATACTTCTGTTTCTCCTGCTCTACAAGCTGCCGGAAGCACAGCTGCAGAAACTCATCTCCCCATTCCTCCTCGACTCCCCCGATGCTGGCGGCCTCGGGCTATCCACAAGTCAGGTAGGCTACTGCTATGGCATACTGGGTGTGGGAGGTATCATAGCAGGCGGTGTGATAGGCGGCATCGCGATAGCTCGCGGAGGGCTGCGCCGATGGCTCATACCCATGGCCTGGACACTCGCGGCGAGTTGCGCCGCCATGACCCTGCTCGCCCTCATCCCCGAGCCGTCAATGCTTACCATCAACGTGTGTGTGGTGGTGGAGCAACTTGGCTATGGCTTCTCTACCACGGCCTACGTGATGTATTGTATCCACATTTCGAAGGGTGAGTTTGCCACGTCGCACTACGCCATTGCCACCGGAGTGATGTCGCTCGGCATGATGCTTCCCGGCATGGCCGCAGGCTCCATCGAAGAGGCGATCGGCTACGGTGGATTTTTCCTCTGGACACTCGGCTGCTGTACCGTGACGCTATTCGTTAGTTATCTGGCTAAAAAGCAATTTGTATAATAAATTAAAATACGTTAACTTTGCGGCTTATGAGACTAACCATCATATCCGTATTAGCCGTTGTAGCCGCTATTGCAGCATCCTGCTCAGGTAATAAGGCCACCGACACTACGGAAATAGTAATAGATACCGTACCCCTCGATTCATTGACTATTGAGGAAGTGCCGGAGCCGTTTGTCGACAGTGTACTCACCTCTCCCGTCGCTACTGCCGCTGAGGCTATCGCATATATGAACTCGTCGGCCGACTCCGCCAAATACGCTGAAGGCATCCTGCCCGCGATGGCCACCGACAACCTCGACTACTGCAACCGTCTGCTTCAGAGCCGATACCCCTACTTCATCGTAGTCGACAAGCCTTCGATGTATGTAGTGCTCTTCGATCGCTTCGGCCGCGAGACACGCGCCTATAAGATGGCTTGCTCCAAGCGCTACGGCACCAAGCACAAGCGCCGCGACAACCGCACCCCCGAAGGCTTCTTCTCCGCTGAAGGCATCTACGACTCCACCGACTGGCTCTATACCGACGACGACGGCAATACCTCCCCCCTGAAAGGGCAGTTCGGCCCGCGCTTCATCCGGCTCAAGACCGACGTGACGCGCCAGGTAGGCATACACGGCACCTGCGCACCCTGGGCACTTGGCCGCCGCGCGAGCCATGGCTGTATCCGCATCCACAACGACAACATCCTCGAGCTGGTCACATTCGCCCAACCGGGTATGCCGATCATCGTCAACCCCTCCGCGCGCGACAATCAGGTCAACCGGCTCGAAGGCGCCGAAGTGCCGACTATCAACATCGGCCGCCTCACTGCCACCAACGCCAAGGCGATCAGTGATGAAGCCGCACTCGCCCAGCTTCGCGCCGACTCGATCGCAGCCCTCGGCGCTGATACCGCCGCAGCCGCTCCCGACTCTATCGTGGAAACTCCCGCAAGTGCGATCGACACCGTAGCCACTCACACCACCTCAACTACCGACTGATTCCGATGGCCGACTCGCAGTTCAAAGGACTTGCCTTGAAAGTAGCGCTGCCGGTACTTATCGGAGTAGCCGTGATCGTATGGCTCTTCAGCAGCGAATTTTCGATATCCGACTTCGAGCGTATCGACTGGTCCACGCGCTCCCTGATCTTTCTCGGCCTCGCCCTGATTATGGTAGCCGGCCGCGAAGCCGGTATGATGTGGCGGTGGAAACTGCTTGCCGGCGACAGTCTGACATGGACGGGAGCTTTCCGCGTGACTATAATGTGTGAATTCACCTCCGCCATCACCCCTACATCGGCCGGTGGATCGGCGCTGAGCATGGTATTTCTGTCGCGCGAAGGCATTCCGCTCGGACGAGCCACATCCTTTTCGATGATCACACTGATGCTCGACCAGTTTTTCCTCATGGTAATGCTGCCCGTGATACTGTTTCTCGTACCGGCCAAAGGACTGTTTGGCTTCGACCCGGGCGCATTCGATCAGGGCGTGAAAGTAGCCTTCTGGATCGTCTACGCCGGAGTATGTCTCATAGGGGTAGGCTTGGCATTGGGCGCGCTTGTGTGCCCGCAAGTGATATCGCGGTGGCTCTGCCGGCTCTTTTCACTGCGTTGGTTGCGCCGATGGCTGCCCAAAGTCGAGAAAATGGGTGCCGACCTTGCCGAAGCCGGAGCGCAGATGCGCAAAGCGCCGTGGAGTTGGTGGCTCCGCGCCATCGCTGCTACATTCGTAAGTTGGATATGCCGATTCTTAGTGGTCAACGCGCTCTTTCTGGCATTCGTGCCTATGGCCGACCAGATAATCGTGTTCGCGCGTCAGCTCGTGGTGTGGACACTGCTCACCGTAAGTCCTACCCCCGGCGGTAGCGGACTGAGCGAATGGCTTTTCACCAACTATTACGGCGACCTGCTCGGCGGCGACTACTCCATCACTCTGGTCATAGCCCTCGTGTGGCGCCTCATCACCTACTACATATATCCGCTGGCCGGCGTTCTCGCCATCCCCTCATGGCTCCGCCACAAAAATAAAAGTGATCAGTAAAAATTCCATATCACATCCATCACATCACCAGCCACATACCATCAAAAACACACCCGAAATTTACCGCCGCCCCTTCCCCACACAGTAAAAATATGTGTCCCCCCACCCAATCCCGGCCTTAACTTTGTTCCCACAAATCAAAAATCCAACCGACGTATAGCGTCAGCCAGGATCGGAGCCTACAGCGCGCAGCGCCTGGCTCCGTCACCCTCAAACCCCAAGCAGCGTACTGCGTTAGCACGGAACGGAGCCTACAGATTGCGTAGCAATCCTGGCTCCGACAAACCGACTAAGCTACCCGCAAAGCCCTAATAATCAATCGTGCATTGTGCATCGTGCATCCAATAATACTATGCCACATACATTTCATTTCCGCCAATTCCTCGGCGAGCCCCTGCCTCCCGAACTCCGACGCCTCTTCTCCAACCTCGAGCTGTGGCGCCAGAG
>JAIDTT010000033.1 GCA_029060545.1 Paramuribaculum sp.
GATCCTCGACCCTAAGATCATCACCGACACCCGCCACAAGCGACGACGACCATAGCGGTATCGTGCTCCGCCCCTCAACCCTCGGATTGAGTTTGCCCCACAAAAGCTAACGCAACGACAAAGGAATTACAGCGTTAGCCAGGAGCGGAGGCTACAGCGCCGAAGGCGCCTGCCTCCGACCGTCAGCAACTCGGCCGAGAATCATTCGCACGAAAAGCGTACAATGACATTTTTACCATAAATTCTTATCCCCTCGAATTTTCTACTGAACCTTAAAAATTCGGAGAGGTGACTACCGCCATACTGTCGGCGCTCTCTACTACAAGCAGACAGGCCGCCCCCGGCACTGCTGCGATCATACTCAGAGCGCTGTCGGCCGACATCGCCATGCAGGCTGTCGCCAGAGCATCAGCTAATGCACAGTCGGAGGCACGGACGGTGGCCGAGAGCGTGTGAGTCACCGCCGGATAGCCGGTGAGCGGATTGATGGTGTGCCATACCGTAAGCGAGTCGGCCTGCCGATAGTTGCGGTAGTTGCCCGACGTAGCTAAGGCGCAGTCAGTAAGCGGTATCACGGTGAGGCGCTTGTGCCCGTTGCCCGGCTGAGGAGCGTCGATCTGCACGTGCCATTGCTCGCCTCGGCTGTTGATACCGGCCGCAACGATCTCGCCGCCGATTTCCACAAGAAAATTTTCCACACCATTCCGACGCAGCATCTCGCCCACCAAATCGCAGGCGAAGCCTTTGGCTATAGCGCTGAAATTAAACTCCATCTGCGGATGTCCTTTAATGAGCGTGTCGCCGGTCAGGCTGCATCGCGATATGCCTACAAGCCCGAGAGCATCCGCCACGGCAGCGCTGTCGGGCAGTTCACGCGCCTTGCGGTAGCCGAAGCCCCAGAGATTGACGAGCGGTGCCACGGTGGGATCAAACAGTCCGCCGCTCATGCCGTTGACCTCTGTCGACACACGTATCATCCTGCGCAGCAGTGAGTCTGTCTCGGTCGATGAGCCGGCGTTGATGGCTGAGATGCGCGAATCGGGGTTGAAAGGCGATAGCGAGCGGTCTACTTCATTGAGTACTGCGAGTATCGAATCCGAGAGGTCGGAAGCCGACTCGTAGGTGATATTATATGAGGTGGTCCATATCTCGCCGGAGTCGGTGCGATAGGCGGTAGTCGGGGTGCAGCCGGCCAGCATTATGGCCGCGGCGGCAAGCAGTGTCAGGCGGTTCATGGCGCAAATATAACTTTTTTTGAGGTATAATGTTACTAAATAGGTATATTTGCACACTCACTTACTAATTTAATCTCTGAGATATGAATACAACCTATCTGTTTCTGGCCGACGGCTTCGAGGAGATCGAGGCGCTGGCAAGTGTTGATATAATGCGTAGAGCGGGTATGAAGGTGACTACGGTGTCGATCACCGATCGCAGCGAAGTGACCGGCGCTCACGGAGTAAAAGTGTGTGCCGATGCGCTTATTGCCGATGTTATGGCTACGGCCGACGATGTCCTCGTGTGCCCCGGCGGTATGCCCGGTGCGGCTAACCTGGCTGCCTGCGGCAAACTCACCGATATGCTCACCGCTCACAACAAGGCCAATGGTCTTATCGCCGCTATATGCGCGTCGCCCGCTCTGGTGCTCGCTCCGCTTGGCATACTCAAGGGCAACGCCACCTGCTATCCCGGCATGGAGCCGGTCAACCTTACCGAAGCCGAGATGACCGGACAGCCCGTCGAAGTGTCGGGCAACGTCATCACCGGCAACGGTCCCGCCAATACCTTCGCATTCGCGCTCGCCGTAGTGGCACGCGTATGTGGAGCCGCAAAAGCCGGCGAAGTAGCCGCAGGTATGCTCTATAAAGGTTAAAATTCACACCTCCGCGCCACCGGTATAAATATTATATATATTTATGTGGTGGCGCGGATTGTTAAAATTTCGTCGGAGGGGATTCGCGACTGAAAATGTTTTTCTAATTTTGCGGCGAAATTTTTGAAAACCGTGTACACATAGCAATAACGATCGCAGACACTATGATAAAGAATCTGGTAATAGTCGAGTCGCCTGCAAAGGCCAAGACGATTGAGAAATTTCTGGGGAAAGACTATAAGGTGATGTCGAGCTACGGCCACATCCGCGACCTGAAGAAGAAGGGATTCGGTATCGACCTCGACAAGTCGTTTACCCCCGACTATGAGATCCCGGCCGATAAGGAGCCGCTCGTGGCTCAGTTACGCAAGGCTGCGCAGGAGGCCGAGATGGTGTGGCTCGCATCTGATGAGGACCGCGAGGGAGAGGCTATAGCCTGGCACCTATACGAAGTGCTCGGCCTGAAGCCCGACAACACACGCCGCATCGTATTCCACGAAATCACTCCGGAGGCCATACACCACGCTATCGAGAATCCGCGCACTATCGACATCAATCTTGTCGACGCTCAGCAGGCGCGCCGTGTGCTCGACCGCATAGTGGGTTTTGAGCTTTCGCCCGTGCTGTGGCGCAAGATCAAGCCGGCTCTTTCGGCCGGACGTGTGCAGTCGGTAGCGGTAAGGCTCATCGTGGATCGCGAGAAGGAGATCAAGCAGTTTGTAGCCGAACCTTACTTCCGCGTCACCGCGCAGATGGCCACCGCCGACGGCGTGCCCTTCCGTGCCGAACTCACCAAGCGTCTGGCCACTCAGAAGGAGGCTCGCGAATTTCTTGAGGATTGCGCCCGCTCCACTATGAAAGTGAGCAACATCGCCGTGCGCCCGCTCAAGAAGTCGCCCGCACCCCCGTTTACCACCTCTACTCTCCAGCAGGAGGCAGCCCGCAAGCTCGGATTCACGGTGTCGCAGACTATGCTGGTGGCTCAGCGACTGTATGAGAATGGTCACATCACATATATGCGTACCGACAGCCTCAACCTCTCCAATCAGGCCATGGATGCCATAGCCGCTGAGATACGCTCCACCATGGGCGAAAAGTATCTCTCCCCCCGCCATTACCAGACATCTACCAAAGGAGCTCAGGAAGCTCACGAGGCTATCCGCCCCACATATATCAATAAGCACACCATCGACGGCACCGCGCAGGAGAAACGTCTCTACACTCTCATCTGGAAGCGCGCTGTGGCATCTCAGATGGCCACAGCCGATATCGAAAAGACCACCGTGGAGATTCTACCATCCGAACGTATGGAGCATCTCACTGCCGTAGGTGAAGTGGTGCGGTTCGACGGCTTCCTGCGCATCTACGACGAAGCCACCTCGGCCGACGAATCACAGCAGGAGATGGCACAGGCTCAGCTCCGCGACGGCATACTCCCCGCCATGAACGAAGGTGATACCGTGCAGACCGCATCGATGACCGCTACTGAGCGCTTCACCCAGCATCCGCCACGCTATACCGAGGCTACCCTGGTGAAGAAGATGGAAGAGCTTGGCATCGGTCGCCCGTCCACCTACGCTCCCACCATATCCACAATCCAGAACCGCGAATATATCGACAAACGCGAGATACAGGGCACACGTCTGCCGGCCACAACTCTCACACTGGCCGACGGCAAGATCACTTCCCATACTCAGGAAGTTAACGTCGGAGCCGACAAGGGTAAGCTCGTGCCCACCGACATAGGTGTGGTGGTCAATGAATTCCTTACGGATCAGTTCCCCAATGTGCTCGACTTCAACTTCACCGCCGATATGGAGAAGAATCTCGACCTCGTGGCCGAAGGCAAAGCCGGATGGCAACAGGAGATCAAAGGATTCTACGAAGTGTTCCACCCCGAGGTGGAGCGTGCCGCCGAGATGCATTTGGAGCATAAGGTAGGCGAGCGCGAACTTGGTGTCGACCCCGCTACCGGACGCCCCGTATCGGTGAAGATAGGCCGTTTCGGCCCCGTAGTGCAGATCGGCGACAGCGGTGCCGACGAGAAGCCGCAGTTTGCATCGCTGCAAGCCGGCCAGTCAGTGTTCGACATTACACTCGAACAAGCTCTGAAGCTCTTCGAATTGCCCCGCACCGTCGGCTCCTTCGAGGATACCGATATCGTGGCTGCCATAGGTCGCTTCGGCCCCTATCTCCGCCATAAGGGTAAGTTCGTGTCGATACCCAAGACTCTTTCGCCAACAGGCATCACGCTCGAAGAGGCCATAGAGCTCATCGAGGAGAAGCGCCGTCAGGAAGCGAGCAAGACGATCAAGACTTTCGATGCAGAGCCCGATCTGATGGTGCTCAACGGTCGCTACGGCCCCTACATTTCCTATAAGAAGAGCAATTACAAACTTCCTAAGGCTGTGATCGATAAGGCTTCCGAACTCACTCTCGAGCAGTGTATGGAGATCATTAAGGAACAGGATGCCAAGCCAGCAAAGCCGGCACGCGGATCACGTAAAAAGTCGTAAGCGATATGGCAGCGGACAATAAGAGCGGCAAAGGCCGCCTCAAGGCATTCAAGCCCGATGTGATCAAGACTCTGGATGTGACCGGCCCCGACCGCCGACTCATGGAATTCGTAGCGTCGGCTCTGCCCGACCTTAAGCGCACACGTCTCAAGCAGATGCTGTCACACAATCAGATAGCCGTCAATGGTCAGCCCGTGAAGGCGTTTGACCACGAGCTGCAACAGGGCGATCGCGTTATGGTCAACTTCGTGCGCGAATTCAAGGTATTCCGTCACCGCCGTCTGCGCATCGTGTATGAGGATGAGCATATTATCGTGATAGAGAAAGGCTATGGTCTGCTCTCTATCGGCACTGACTCGAAATCCGACGGCACCGCCTACTCCATACTTAAGGACTATGTGAAGTGGCACAATCCGGCCAACAAGATTTTCGTCGTACATCGTCTCGACCGCGACACATCGGGTCTTATGATGTTTGCCAAGTCGATAGAGGCTAAGGAGAAGATGCAGCACAACTGGAACAATATGGTGCTCAACCGCAAGTATCTCGCCGTAGTCGAAGGTACTCCCGATCCGGCTACCGACACCATACGCACATATCTCGCCGAAAATTCGCGATACGAGGTCTACTCCACCGATAATCCGGAGGAGGGTAAGCTCGCCGTCACGCGATACACCACTCTGCGTGCCGGACGCAACTTCTCGCTCCTTGAGGTCGAGCTCGACACCGGACGCAAGAACCAGATACGAGTGCATCTGTCGGGTATCGGACATCCGATTTCAGGCGACCGCAAGTATGGCGCATCTCCAAGCCCCATCCATCGTCTCGCCCTCCATGCCGCCACCCTGCGATTCGTGCATCCGGTCACCCGACAGGAGATGAACTTCTCAACCCCCGTCCCCCGAAGCTTCCTCTCTCTGGCAAAATAATTGCGGCATAGGGAAAATTTTGCTATTTTTGCACTGCGGAACACCGCACCTCTCATATACCGCAGCGACATGAATAAGCGAAGCCTTGTATCCATCGACGATATCTCCCGCGAGGAGATACTCGATCTGCTCAAAAGAGCCAGTTATTTCGAAGCCCACCCGAATCACAAGTTGCTGGATGGCAAAGTGGTGGCTACCCTGTTTTTTGAACCCTCCACGCGTACCCGTCTCAGCTTCGAGACTGCCGTCAACCGTCTCGGAGGCCGTGTGATCGGCTTCTCCGATGCTTCCACTTCGAGCTCGTCGAAGGGCGAGACGCTGAAAGACACCATCAAGATGGTGAGCAACTATGTGGATCTGATCATCATGCGCCACTATCTCGAAGGCGCAGCCCGGTATGCCACCGAGGTGACAGATGTGCCGATCATCAATGCGGGTGACGGAGCCAACCAACACCCCTCGCAGACCCTGCTCGACCTCTATGCCATCTACAAGACTCAGGGCACGCTCAGCGACCTCAACATCACCATGGTGGGCGACCTCAAATACGGCCGCACTGTACATTCACTGCTCATGGCGATGAAATATTTCCGCCCCACATTCCATTTCGTAGCCTGCGACGAGCTTCGTATGCCCAAGATATATAAGGAGATATGCGACCGCTGCGGAATCACCTACTATGAGCACAAAGAGCTCACTCCCGAGGTGATCAATGCTACCGACATCCTGTATATGACCCGCGTGCAGCGCGAGCGCTTCTCCGATATCCTCGAATACGAGAAAGTGAAGAATCTCTACACCCTCCGTCGCAGTATGCTCGCCGGATCGAAGCCCAATCTGCGGGTGCTCCATCCGCTGCCGCGCGTCAACGAGATTGCTCAGGATGTCGACGAAAGCTCCAAAGCCTATTATTTCGAGCAGGCCAAAGGCGGTCTTTACGCTCGTCAGGCGATAATATGCCGTGCGCTCGGAATCGAAGTACCAACCTTCTCAACACCCTCGAAATCATGACAAAGGACTATAAAGAATTGGCAGTTGCCGCTCTCCGTAGCGGTACCGTGATCGACCATATCCCCAGTCAAAACCTCTTTAAGGCTGTGAAAATCCTCGGTATCGAGGGTATGGATCGTGCCGTCACTATCGGCAACAATCTCGAATCGAAGCGCTACGGCCGCAAAGGCATTATCAAAGTGGCCGACGTGGAGTTTCCCGAGCAGGTGATCAATCGCATTGCTCTGATCGCTCCCCACGCCAAGATCAATATAATCCGCGATTACGAAGTGGCCGAGAAGCACCCCGTACAGCTTCCCGACACGATCGTTGGCATCGTGAAGTGTCCTAATCCCAAATGCATCACCAACAACGAGCCGATGCGCACACGCTTCGCCGTCACGGAGCACTCTCCCGAAGATGTCAACCTCCGCTGCCTATACTGCAACCGCACCGTAGCCGGATCGGAAGCCGTAATCGAATAAGCCAATACAATCCCAATCACAACACATAGACTTATGACCCCCGACAATCAGATCTTTACACTTATCAACGACGAACATCTCCGCCAGCAGCGCGGTATCGAACTCATCGCATCCGAAAACTTTGTGAGCGATGAGGTGATGCGCGCTATGGGCTCCTGCCTCACCAACAAGTATGCCGAGGGCTACCCCGGCCACAGATACTACGGCGGTTGCGAGGTGGTCGACGTGGTAGAACAGATAGCTATCGACCGCATCAAGCAGCTCTACGGCGCTGCATGGGCTAATGTGCAGCCCCACTCCGGCGCTCAGGCCAATATGGCCGTATTTATGGCCTGCCTCAATCCCGGCGACAAATTCCTCGGCCTCAACCTCTCGCATGGCGGCCACCTATCCCACGGCAGTCCCGTCAATTTCTCCGGTCTGATGTTTAAGGCTCTCGAATATAACGTATCGGCCGAGACCGGACTGGTTGACTATGAGCAGATGGAGGAAGTAGCTCGCCGTGAGCGCCCGAAGCTCATCATCGGTGGCGCCAGCGCATATAGCCGCGACTGGGATTATGCACGTATGCGTCGCCTCGCCGACGAGATCGGCGCTATCTTTATGGTCGACATGGCTCACCCCGCCGGTCTTATCGCCGCCGGTCTGCTCGACAATCCTCTCAAACACGCTCATATCGTCACATCCACCACTCACAAGACCCTCCGTGGCCCGCGTGGCGGCGTGATCCTTATGGGTGAGGACTTCGAGAACCCCTGGGGCAAGACCACACCCAAGGGGCAGGTGAAGATGATGTCGCAGCTGCTCGACTCTGCAGTATTCCCCGGCGTGCAGGGTGGTCCGCTCGAACACGTCATCGCCGGCAAGGCCGTAGCCTTCGGTGAGGCTCTCCAGCCCTCATTCCGCGACTATCAGATGCAGGTTAAGCGCAATGCTGCCGCTATGGCCCGTGCACTCTCCGATAAGGGATATAAGATCGTATCCGGCGGTACCGACAATCACTGTATTCTCGTCGACCTCCGTACCAAATTCCCCGAACTTACAGGCAAAGTGGCCGAGAAAGCTCTCGTAATGGCCGACATCACTGCCAACAAGAACATGGTGCCTTTCGATAGCCGCTCACCATTCCAGACCTCCGGTATCCGCCTCGGTACCCCCGCCATCACCACCCGCGGAGCCAAAGAGGAGCTTATGGGTGAGATCGTGGAGATGATCGACACCGTACTCAGCAATCCCGACGACCTCCACACCATCGAGGCTGTGCGTGCCAAGGTCAACGCTACGATGAACGAATATCCGATGTTTGCCTGGTAATACCCCATGCTTAGCTATATCGTCTGGAATTTCAATCCCGAACTGATTAGTTCGCCCATAGCCGTAAGATGGTACGGCCTGATGTTTGCCATTGGCTTCCTTGTGGGCTTTGAGATAGTGTCGCGTATGTTCCGCCACGAAGGCGCGCCAGAGCGTTGGCTCGGACTGTTGCTCCTGTGGGTGATGGCCGGCACGATAGTAGGTGCCCGTCTCGGTCACGTGTTCTTCTACGCGTGGGACTACTATAGCGTTCATCCGGGCGATATCGTCAAGGTCTGGGAAGGCGGCCTCGCCAGCCACGGCGGCGCCATCGGAGTGATAATCGCCGTATTGCTCTTCTCTCTCATCACCACGCGGCGTAGCCCGCTATGGACATTCGATCGGCTCGTCGTGCCCATCGCTCTCGTAGGCGGACTTATTCGTCTGGGCAATCTCTTCAACTCCGAGATATTCGGCGGCCCTACCGATCTCCCCTGGGGTATGATGTTCGTGCGCAGCCGTGAATGGCACGAGATGTATTACGGCGTGGCCTGTCATCCCACTCAGATCTATGAGGCGTTGTGCTACTTCGCCCTCTTCGGCCTGCTCATGTGGATGTATTGGAAGCGCAATGCCGAGCAGCGTCCCGGCCTGATATTCGGAGTGTTTCTCGTCGGTATCTTTCTGCCGCGCTTTTTCATCGAGTTTATCAAAAACAATCAGGAAGCCTGGGAGGCATCCATGGCCATCAACATGGGTCAGTGCCTGAGCATACCCTTCGTACTCGCCGGTATCTTCTTCATCGTGCGGGCTATGATGCGACCCAAAGTAGAGATTGCCTTCCCCGACAGGTTTGCCCCCGATCCCAAACAAAATAAGAGCGACAAGAAATGTCGGAAGTAATCTTCATATCCGGAATCGATACCGATGCCGGCAAGAGTTATGCCACCGGTTATTGGGCTAATCTTCTCGCCGCGCAAGGTCGCCGGGTCATCACCACCAAGTTTATACAGACCGGCTGCACCGACAGCTCGGAGGATATCGAGGTGCACCGCGCTATAATGGGCTGCGGCACCTTGCCCGAGGATGAAGCGCGCCTCACGGCTCCGATTATCCTCACATATCCGGCATCCGCTCAGCTCGCTGCGGCCATCGACGGCTGTGAGATAGATCTTACGCTTATCGACGACGCCACGGCGCAACTCGCGCTCTCATTCGATACCATCCTCATAGAGGGTGCCGGTGGCCTGATGGTTCCGATCACCGACGACTTTATGGCTATCGACTACGCCGTGAGCCGCAACCTCCCGGTGGCGCTGGTCACAAATTCACGACTTGGATCCATCAATCATACCATATTGTCGCTCGAAGCCATCCGAAGCCGCGGTCTGCGCCTTCATACACTCCTTTACAATACATTCTATGACTCACGCGATCGGGTGATTGCCGCAGATACCCGCGCCTTCATCGGGCGCTACGTAGCCAAGCACTTCCCCGGTACGCCCATAATCGACATTCCCGTCAATGCCCGTTCCTAAAATATCCATACCCAAAGATATACTCTCCTCACTCCCTATGGTGGAGTGCTCCACTAATGTGGAGGTGATCGAGACAGCAGCCAAAGCCCGTCAGGCATTGGCCAAGCTCATGCGTGCAAAGGAGGTAGGGCTCGATACCGAGACCCGTCCCAACTTTCGCAAGGGCGACAGCCACACCGTAGCTCTCATCCAGATCTCCACAATGAAGGATTCCTACCTCTTCCGCATCAATAAATTCGGATTTATCGACGAGCTGCGCGACTTCCTGCAATCAGAGCAGGTCAAGAAAATCGGGCTGTCGCTGCGCGACGACTTCAATGGCCTACGCCGTATCGGCGAAGTGGAGCCCGTCAATGTAGTGGAGTTGCAGGACTATGTAGGTCAGTATGGTATAGTCGATGCAAGCCTGCAGAAAATCTACGGCTTGCTCTTCGGCCGCCGTATCTCGAAAGGGCAGCGTCTCACCAACTGGGAGGCACAGCAACTCACCGAGGCGCAGCAACATTATGCAGCCATCGACGCATGGGCATGTCTGAAGATCTACCGATATCTTGAGCGCGGCAGCTTCAATCCCGAAGCGTCGCCATATATTCTGCCGCCCGAGGAGGAGCAGCCGCAGCAGTGAAGCGCTCCGTAGTGGTTCCCGTCATACTCGCGGTCTATCTATGCGTTATGGCCTACATCGGTCGTGCTCGGTTTTGTGGCGACGATAGATTGCTCTATTTCATCCTGTTCGGAATCACAGCCCTCTGTATTGTCGCACTCCATTTCAATCTCCGTCGGCGCGAGCGCCGCAATGGCAAGTAGCCTATGATCACAGCCTTCTTCAGCATCGGCTCCGTAGAGTTTTATGTAATGCTCGTCGTAGTAGCTGCCGCTATCATCGCGCTTGCCATCAGGCCGTCGGGCAGGGGAGAGGCACGGCAGTACTTCGCCGGAGGCATATTGATGCGCGGCGAAGAATCGGCCGAACCCGAATTGTATGTCGAATGTCTCGACAACGGCGATGTAGCCATCCGCCGCACCGGCCTCACCGGCCTGTGGCCCGATGGAACGCTGTCGCTTGTAGTCACTCAGATAGGATTCGATCTCACCATCGAAGAGCGTCTCACACCCGGAAGTCCGCACAGCGGCCCGGAGGTCGATACCGCAATCTTCACCATCGACTTCCTCGCCCCTGAGCGCTATCATGTGAAATACACAGGCGCCGCCGACGGTCGCTTCATCGCATTCACCCTCCCGGTGAAGCCCGGCCTCTGGCTTAAGCGACCGCTCCCCGTCCGCTCCTGATCAGGGCAACATATTAGGCCCGTTTGTTTACGAATGTTAAAATTACAAAAGGCGTGAACCTATACGTTCTATGTTACGTTTTAGAGTTACATAGCAAGATTACTTTTTCCTATGTAAGAAATGTGATAATGATTGGTTTATTATCTAAGCGAGGAGACGTTGTGATAACGACCCCTCGTTTAGTTTTTTATAACTGATCCTAATAATTTAGGCTTAACGGATCCAACAGGAAATCGAACAGTCCTATCGTTAATATTCCGTCATCGGTATACCATGGATTGATATTATCCTTCAATATTATGATCTTTTTGAAATCATCGCGAATACTCCTTAACGAATTGCTCTCCTGCATCATCTTAGCATTATCGGGAATAGAAAGTGCCGACTGGATATAATACCTTTTGTCACCGAGGTTGGCTACGAAATCTACTTCAAACTGTTTTCTGTACCATCCCTCCTTTTCATTCTTTCCTTTAACTTCTACCACGCCGACGTCAACCGAATATCCTCGGATGCACAATTCGTTGTAGATAATATTCTCCATGATGTGCGATTCTTCCTGCTGGCGAAAATCAAGCAGGGCATTTCTTATGCCCATATCCGTCATATAATATTTGGACAGAGAATTTATGTATTTCTTTCCTTTCACATCATACCTATAGGCCTTCTCGATGATAAATGCATTCTCCAATAATCCCAAATAATTACGAATCGATTGAGGTGATAATTCGGTTTTACCTTCGCTTTTGAAGGTATTAGAAAGTTTATTAGGATTACACGGAGCACCTATCATTGATGCCATTGTCTTAACAAGTTCATCGAACTCCTTTATTTTAACGATCTTATCCCTTTCCTCCATATCCTTACGATATACTGTAGCATACAGATTCTTTAGGTAAGTCGTTTTCTTAATGTGTGAATCGAGTTGGAGCACGTGAGGCAGACCGCCATAAGTAAAATAATCTCTCCACGCATCTGATTTATCGCCTCCAATTGCCGAATAGAATTCTCTAAACGACAGAGGATACATTTTTATCTCATCGCCTCTTCCTCTAAATTCCGTAACTATATCGGAAGAAAGGAATTTTGAATTGCTGCCGGTCACATACATGTCAGCATTATCAATTTTAAGATAGCTATTGAGTACCTTCTCAAAATCCCTCACATTTTGGACCTCATCCATAAGAATATAGTAACGTCCATCATCAATCATCCGGCTATCGATATAAGTTACCAACGCCACAGGATCTGTCAACGCTGTATTACGAATATCCTCCAAATCAATTTTTATTATATGATCGGCATCAATCCCCTTTTCCTTTAAGTGCTCTGTGAAAATTTTAAACAAGAGATAAGATTTACCGCATCGCCTGAGTCCGGTAACAATCTTTATTAAGCCATTTCCTTCACCGGCGATTAGTTGACTGAGATATGTAGGGCGTGCAATCATCATATACATTTACTAATTTTGCCAACATTGGCACTTTTTGTAAGCGCAAAGATAACCTTATAATGATAAACACGCAACTTTATCACTTACAATTTTTGCCTATATTGGCACTTTTTGTAAGTAGGCTTGGCAACTCCGACGACTATTAATAAGTGTTAAACTACAGTAGAGTGTGAACCGACTCGGAGGATGTGACGTTTTAGAGTTACATAGCAAGATTACTTTTTCCTATGCAAGAAATGTGATAATGATTGGTTTATTATCTAAGCGAGGAGACGTTGTGATAACGACCCCTCGTTTAGTTTTATTGTTCATTATCAGATCTGATTTTAGTGCTTACTGTTATTATTTAAGTTTAGGAAGTAAGTAGGGATTCTCAGCCGGCGTTATTAACAGCCACTGGTTGTCAGAACCTAACCGATACGTGTAATTGTCGGTGCGCCGAAGGTCGTATGATAAGTGCTTGTCATCGTCGACTTTGGCAAAATACACCTCCACCTCCACATAAAACCTGTCCCCATCCAGCCGGTACTTAGGCCGGAGGAAATAAGCCCCCGCTTTAATGTCGTCAAGGTATTCACCTTCATATTGGAATGGGATTCTTGGATCATCCGAAGGTATAAAATATTTTAAATCATATTTTTGAGTGTTGAGTTTGTGATCCGGATCTGACAAAACCCTATATCCTTCCTCACACACAGGGTATTGCAGTATATATCTGTGGTCGATAAACATCCTATTTGCATTTTTATCACTATAAATAGCGTCAGCACTGAGTTTTGCCGATTCCACACATAGTCGGACTACATCATTGACTCCAACCGAATCCAATTCAATATCCGGTTTTCTTTCCCAACCTATCCCTTCGTGATATTGATACACCCATGTATCTTCAAGATAATCTTCTGCAAATGTGGAACCGTCTGCAATCCAAAACCAAACAGGACGAGTATATCGTTGTTCAATTCTATCCCAATAAACTTGTTGGACGAATAACTCCAGTTTCAGTTTGTTCCCCTGTATTTGTGGTAGAATCCCTATTTCAATTCCTGTAATACTGTCAATGTATGTTCGCTCAGTTTTTTGCGGAAGTCTTAGAATGGAGTATACAGGAAGGCTGTCTTGGCGGTTATTTGTCTTATAGTAAGGTGGTAAGAGCAGATCAAAAAGAACGTAGCGTAAATAAAAATCCTTTTCGAAGGTAGCTATTGAGTCCTTTGGAATTTCATCCTCGTCATTTAAATAGTCCTGTACATCCGGAAAATCTAAAAGATTTAAGTGTTCCATTGCTGAATCGGACCAGCATTGTGGCCTCTTCGATTTGAAGATTTCAACCGGCCGCATCCTCAATGAATCAATCATCTCTGCAGCAAAGAGAGAGATATCATCCTTACTGGCAGAGCGCATCTCGCCGTTCGAGTGCGAGACACAAATTATTGTGCTTATTGCAATGAACAGTAATTTTCTCATTTAGTCAATCTGAAGAGAGAATACAATGTTGGTTCGCCGGATCGATCCGGATAAAATCCCCGGCTGTCTTTTGGTAGCATACTACAGACATTATAAACCATATATCCTTCACAAACTCATTATTCATATAATTAATACCCAATGACACAGAACCCAGAGGGAATAATGTCTCCTTATTGCCATAGATGAAAAAACCGTAGATATCAAAATATTTAATTTCAACCATGGCAGAATCCTCCAATCTTAAATTGATCTGTCGCTTACAAGCTTGTGACTTTTCCTTGAATTCAGTCCCAAATTTTGCTCCGGCCCAATATAAATCATCAAATGTATCTTTATTATCATAAGTCCAGTATCTGGTATAAACATTGCTGGTGAAAAAGGTATAAGTCGGTGGTATATACTTGGATTGTGCGCAAATAGAGTTAATAAATGAGGATACAGACTCAAGAGAATCGATTTCTAACGATTCTCCGATTGTAATGCCTACCATTAAAAATACTGGTTGATGACATTCTTGATTAATCCGAATTTCGGCTACCGTCATTGAGGTGCCACAAGCTTTACTACCATCAATCTCCGACCTAAGCGGAAATGCTAGCAGCAAGCCCAGTATCAACAAGCTTAATCTGATTTTCATTATATCTTATCTACGTTTAATATCAAGTTATTGTGATTTCGTTCTTTTTCGAAATCTCAGACATTTCCCATATTTCTTAAGCAAGAATCCTGTTCCCGCTGTTATTACAATGGGAAAAGTAATTAATGTAAGGTATATAACTGATGCCTTAGAGGAATCTGGGAGAAGAAGAATGCAAATCAGAAAGCTGATAAAGTAAATTATTGATTCCAATAGAGTGCACCTATAATCCAATAAAAAACGCTTGTTGATTTTAAGCCAATACATTAGTAGTAGAACTAATGTGTTCAGGGGGCCTAAAATGAATATTATGATGCCCATCATTATGCCTCCGCCCAAACTGTTAGGATCACAGATAAGCATTGTAATCAGAAGGTTGACTAAAACGAATATCGGGTAACTGCGTGATGCGCAGAGTGTAACGACAGCCGAATCTATATATTTAACTTTCATCCGATTGCATTTTAAGTGTAGATTAGAGCGGAGTGCATCATTTGCCTATCGTTTTTTCTTTTTCTTTTTCTTATCAGGATAGTACCATTGCGAATTCCATATCGCTAAAATATATAAATTCAAATTGTTAGGTACTATACCCAGCGGTATTAGCTGCGCGGTAAGATCTATAAGTGTATTATTAGCGTAGTAAATGGCAAAGTAAAATGGTTGTCCCTCAGTGTATAGCCCTGGCAATTCAATATATTTCGGCAAACTATCGGGAAATGATAGCTTGTTGGGGGGATTATTTTTGAAATCTGCTTCCTCGCCGGGAGTTCCATCCTTATGAGGGAATCTTTCGGAATCAAAAGGGTCAATTTTCGTATATTGCCATTCTTCGTTGCTTTTGGTGATCAAATAAGTGCTATAGGCAGAATCACAGGCAATTACTACGTACCCACTTTCAGTATTCTTTCCCCATATCACGAAGTCTTTATCGCGGTATTCGGGATTGGTTATATATAAGGAGTCACGTATTGCTGCGAATTCCATTCGATTCACCACCAGCAATGAGTCGACATAATCATCAAAAGAACCGTAAATATTGATGCACTGACACTGAATAACTAAAAGAACTATCCATCTCAGTATGTCATGCGATATACTTTTCATCATCAAATCAAATTTCAAGGACTATCCTACTGCGAATATATGGATAAAAAACTAAATCTCAAATTATTCCGTTGAAAAACCGCCCCTGCGAAATTTTTTAAAATACGTGTTCCCCGCCCTTTTGACGTCCTTATAGCCATTAAAGACCCTATTCCATTCCCGCCAAGCCAATTTATTCCACCCTTTGATTATGAAATGAAGCGCGACGCCGGAATGGCATCGCGCTCTATACCAATCAAATTATAGAATGAGATATTATTATCGGTGGTCGGCGAAGCGTACCTGAAGTTGCTGGCGCACGTAGAAGATACGGCTCTTGATGGTGCCTACGGGGATATTCATCTCTTCGGCAATCTCATTGTACTTATAGCCTGATACCAGCATTACGAAAGGCACGCGATATATTTCGTCGAGTTCGTCGATGGCCTGCTGTATTTCGGAAGTGGAGTAACAGTCCTCAGGTGATTCGGCTGTCATATCGGTGCAGACAACATTGAGCACATAGTCATTGTCCGATGTGTCGTGAACGGTAGCCATGCGGCTCATCTTGCGATGGTTGTTGATGAAGATGTTGCGCATGATCGTCAGCACCCAGCCCTTGAAGTTGGTGTTGGCCGTGTATTTGTCCTCGGAAGATATCACTTTGAGCATAGTGTCTTGAAGCAGATCCTGAGCGTCGTCGCTGTTATGGGTGAGAGTGTAAGCGAAGTTGAGCATTACATTCTGCATCTTCATGAGTTCGGACTGGAAAGAGGAGGTGTTCATGGCTGTGATAGTCTTGAGTGGTTTAATTAATGATTGTTTGTTTTAGTTTTGTTTGGTTTTGGTTTTTTGATTTCGGTGCAAAGTTACAATGCTATTACAGCAATAAAGGGGGAAATTGAGTTAATGGATGTTAAATTGGTTACGCAACTGTTACAGCGTCCCGACGGGTGGCGCTGTAACAGGGCGAATATCTGCGTGAATCAACGTGTTAGATATTGAGATACGTCTTGAGCGTTTCTACATATTCCTCGAATGCTTGTCGTCCGGTGGAAGTGATTCGGCACGTGGTACGCGGACGCTTCCCCGACAATCCTTTTTCAACGGATATGTATCCGGCCGACGAGAGTTTGTCGAGTTGCACGCTTAGGTTTCCCGCGGTCGATTCGGTCTTCTCCTTGAGAAATACGAAATCTGCATCCTCCACATTCATTAGTATCGACATTACCGCGAGCCGTAGCTGCGAATGTAGGAGCGGGTTCAGTTCTTTCATTTGCCTCCGGATTTATGGTTGATTATATGGCCGGGAACGATCATCATGGCCGCGAAGGCGAGAATTTTACGGCGATTTTTTTACATTACCGATGCAATATCTTTGTGAAGCCGCCTACATCCGCTCGGGTGAGAGGGCGATACCGAGTACAGCCTCGGGGGTGGCTACGATATAGTCGGCATAATTGTCGCGTAGCTCTGATTCGGGGCGGAATCCCCAGGTTACGCCTACGGATGTGACTCCGGCGCGACGGGCGGTTACTACGTCGACTCCCGAGTCGCCTACATATATCACATCCTGCTTGGGAGTAGGGAATGCAGATAGGATTCCGAATACGATGGATGGGTCGGGTTTCACAGGGATGCCTTCGTTTTGTCCTCTCACGGCAGCCCAGTCTATGTCGGGGAAGAAGTGGGCTATGAGCCGCTCTACGGCACTCTGGTACTTGTTGGAGGCTACGGCTACCGATATGCCGTGGGCGCGCAGTTCGCGCAGAAGTTCAGGTATACCCGGATAGGGCTCGGTGTGGGTATAGAGATTGGCGTCGTAGTAGGGGCGGAAATGTTCGAGCAGCCGCTCCACATTCTCATCGCAGCGCATATCTTCCGGAAGCACACGCTCCATGAGTCGACGCACGCCATTTCCTACGAAGTAGGGGTAAGCGGCGGTGGCATGTGGGGGGAAGCCCGTCTGCTCCAGAGCGTAGTTGGTAGCTTGGGCAAGATCGGCAATGGTGTTGAGCAGTGTGCCGTCGAGGTCGAAGATTACGAGCATATCGGTAAGAGGATAATAGTGTTAGAATGGATAGCCCACGGCGAAGTGGAATGCTGTGTCGCGCTTCCAGCGAGGGTGGATAAGAGGCCAGCGCTCCTGGCCGTCGGCCGGATTGTAGGCCTTCACACCGAGATCGAAGCGGAGCAGGAAGTATGAGAAGTCAAGACGGATACCGAGACCGTAGGCCATAGCTATCTGTCGCCAGAATTTATTGAACTTAAACATACCTCCGGGCTGGTTTTCATAATTGTGGATAGTCCATATATTGCCGGCGTCGACGAATAGAGCGCCTTCTATCACCCAGAATAGCTTGGCGCGGTATTCAGCCGATAGATCGAGGCTTATGTCGCCGCACTGATTGATGAAGTCGGTCACTGAGTTTTTGGAATCGAACGAGCCGGGGCCGAGGGTACGCACTCCCCAGCCGCGCACGCCGTTGGCGCCGCCTGCATAGAATCGCTTCTCGAAGGGGAGCACACGAGAGTTGCCGTAAGGCACTCCGATGCCGAATCCGCTATGGAATGCGAGCGACTGGCGATCGGTGAGATTGATAGTGTGAGCGTAGTCGATCTCAGCTTTCGCATATTGGGAATACTGGATGCCGAAGAGCTCATACACGCCGTCGTGGCGCTTCTGACCCGAAAGCGAGGATATGGCATAGAGCAGGTTGCCGGCTACACCGGCCGACACGCGCAGGGTGTAGACCGACGGCTGCAGCCGGTAGCGTCCGATATTGGCCGCGGCTATGCGCCGGTTGGTGCGGTAATATGTGTAGCCCATGCGCATTATGAAGTGGTCCTCGTAGCTGTAGCGCAGCAGGGGATTGTCGGGGGCTATCTGATTGATGAAGTCGATAGTGGATTCGGGCAGATACACATAATTGATATCGACGAGATCCCACGTGCGGCGTATGGTGTTGTCGCGGTTGTTCCAGCGGTATTTCCATGTCGCACCGGCTATGACGCGCGTATATTCCGGACGCTCCTGATAGTTGAACGATAGAGCCAGTTCGGTCGTGGCCTTGCTTCGGCGGCGGAAGTCGCGGCGTGTCAGCGGCATGAGAAATTTAGGGAATGTAATCGAGGCTTCGGCTGCATACTCGGTGTAGCGGTCGTTGATAAGATCGGTGAAGTTGCCCGAGAGGCTTTCGTAGTTGATGCGCAGCTTGGTGGTGAGCAGGTTGCTTCGCCGGGCGACGTTACGATGCTGATAGGCGAGTCCTACGCCGAATCCGAAATCCCCCTCGGAGTTAGTGCCTTCGAGTTCAGCCGTGATGCCTTGCTTCTTGTTTCGGCCGAGCACGATGTAGGCGTCGAGCATCTCACGTCCGTCCACTACTCCGCAGGGCACGAAGTCGATCGAGATAGTGCGTATGATTCCGAGTTGCGCGAGCGCTTCGTAGGTGCGATCGACCATGGTGGAACTATAAGGCCGGTCGGGTTGGATGAAGCACTTCTCGCGGAGCACCGACGGGCGGATGTACGGATCGTCATCGGCATACACCACGGTGATGTCCTTGTATCTTACCGTGTCCGCTCCGGCAGGTATGCCGTCGGCCGGATTGGCGCCGAGCGGAAGTCCGGTGACGAATATCACACGGTTGATTATATAGGTGCGGTCGGGGGTATAATTGAGTTTCGCCCCTACGGCCGATGTCGGTTCGGGACGCACTACCATGGTGAGATCTACGTCGAGCGACTCCTCTGCGGTGTCGGCAATGAATGTCACGTACTCCTTGGAGAAGGCAAAATATCCCTTGTCGCGCAGGAGGGAGGTGATGCGTGTGCGCTCTGCATCGAGAGCCGAGCGGTCGAGATTGTCGCCGATGTGCAGCCCGGAGAGGCGGTTGTCGGCAAGGATACCGGCTATGGCCGTATCGGTGATTTCATATTGAATTGAGTTGATGCGGTGAGCCCGACCGGGATCCACATGGTAGCGGAGCTCGATGCGGTTGCCATCATCATTGATGGTGCTGTCTACGTCGACCTGAGCCGATAGATAGCCTTTATTGACCATCGCCTGCCGCAGCTGTTTGGCCGAAGCGTCGGTCTGTTCGGAACTGTAGATCACGGGCGCCTGTCCGAGGCGACGCAGCCAGCGGTTGTACCAGCGGGTAGAGTCGCTGCCCGACATATTATATATACCCAGCTGCATCTTGGCGAAGCCGAGTACCTTATGGTTGGGCTGCTGGCGGAGATAATTGAATAGCTCCGAGCGCTCTATCAGCGTAGTATCGCCCGGCTGCATATCCACTGAGATGTCGACCTTGTCGAGCAGATAGCTTCCCTGCGGCACATGACGCGTAGGACTGCACGCCCACAGCAGAGCGGCCGCCACAAATCCGGCAATCCTGATTATCGACTTCATCTCTGCAAAGGTAATGCCAATCGGGGAAATATGCGTAAAAAAGGGGGCGTTTTTGAGAGCAAATAAGCCCAAAAAAGCGTACCTTTGCACCATGAAAATGCACGTATAGATATATCGATCTGTCAATCAATCAATTATCATATTTTTATGGATTTAAACTGGCTTTTGGACCTTCTCGGGCCGCACAACATGGCGTTAGCCAACACTCTCGTGCTTTATTCCTTCGTGATAGCGGCGGGTGTGTTTCTCGGGAAAATCAAAGTGGGCGGCGTGTCGCTCGGTGTTACGTTCGTCTTATTCATGGGTATCCTTATGGGGCATTTCGGCTATGAAGTGAATCCCGAGGTGCTGAAATTCATCCGTGAGTTTGGCCTTATACTCTTTATCTTCTCAATCGGTATTCAGGTAGGACCCGGCTTCTTCTCATCCTTTAAGAAGGGCGGTATGACGCTCAATGGTCTGGCAATGCTCGGTATCGGCCTCAACGTGATAATAGTGCTCGTGATCTATTATCTCGACGGCAATACTTCGATGAATGCCCTGGTGGGTGTGATGTCGGGTGCTGTGACCAATACTCCCGGTCTGGCTGCCGCGCAGCAGACGGCCGGCGATCCGGAAGCGATCAACACTATGTCGATGGGCTACGCCGCCGCTTATCCCCTGGGTGTGTGCGGTATCATCGGCGCTATGTTCGTCATCAAGGGGCTCTTCAGTATCAAAGTAGATAAGGAAGTGAAGGCTATCGAGGCCGAAAACGACAACGCCCGTACCAAGCCCAATATGCTCTCGATCGAGGTGACCAACCAGCTCATCAACGGCAAATCGCTCTTCGAACTCCACGATATAATCCAGTGCGACTTCGTGATCTCGCGTCTGATGGATTCGAGCGGCAATATCATCATTCCTACATCCAAAACTCAGGTGCGCGTCGGCGACAAGCTCTTCTGTATCATCTCGCAGCCCGACACACACCGCTTTGAATCCTTCGTGGGTCCGCGTACGGAGGTCAACTGGGAAGAAGTGACCCCGAGTCAGGTAGTATCGCGTCGTATCGTCATCACCAAGAGTAAGTACAATGGTGTGACTCTCGGTTCTCTCCGTCTCCATGCCGGCTACTCGCTCAATGCTACCCGTGTCAACCGTGCCGGTATCGACCTGCTCGCTTCGCCCGACTTGCGCCTGCAGCTCGGCGACCGCATCACCGTGGTGGGCGATCTCAACGATATCGACCGTCTGGCCAACCGCCTCGGCAACTCGATGAAGCGCCTCAACGAGCCTAATATGATCACGATCTTCGTCGGCATCATGTTCGGTATCATCCTCGGGTCGATCAATCTCGGCTGGGGTATGAAGCTCGGTCTGGCCGGTGGTCCCCTCGTGGTAGCTATCCTGCTGAGCCGCTTCGGCTATAAATTCAAGCTCGTCACCTATACCTCCTCATCGGCCTCGTTGCTCATGCGCGAGCTCGGCATCTGCCTCTTCCTCGCTTCGGTGGGTATTGCCTCGGGCAAGGACTTCGCCAGCATAGTGTTCAGCAACACCGGTATGTGGTGGGTCATCTGGGGCTTCATCATCACCTTCGTACCTCTGGTGATCGTGGGCTGCGTGGCCCGTGGCTTCTACAAGGTCAATTTCCTCTCGATTATGGGTCTGATGTCGGGCGGTTATACCGATCCCCCAGCACTCGCCTACGCCGGCAGTTCAACGGCCTCCGACGTGCCCGCCGTGGCCTACTCCACAGTCTACCCGCTCTCCATGTTCCTGCGCGTAGTCGCAGCTCAGGGTCTTGTGCTTGCATTCATGTAGCGATCGTCTCTGATATCTCAAATATACGTCAATGCCGCTTCCGGACAGATCTCCGAAGGCGGCATTGTCGCACAATATATATAGATGAGAAATTTGGTAGCTCAGATGTTGCGGTCGAGCAGATCCTCAAGTTCGCTCGGCTCCATCTCGCCTGTATCGCGATACACCTCGCGGCCATCCTTATAGAGAATCCATGTGGGGTATGACGATACGCCGAAGTATTCATCGATCTGAGGATGGGCGTCGCCATCGTATTGCACGATGTTGACCTGACCTGCGTAGATCTCCTTAAGATTCTCTACGATCGGTGCCATCTTGCGGCAGTGAGGGCACCATGATGCGTAGACTTCGACGAGTGTAGTACCGGGAGAATTGATGATTTGTGTGTAGTCCATAGTAGGGAAAGAGAATTTGTGTGTGTTTTTCAGAGAAGGGAGGAGATGAGTAGTCAGGATCAGATGTCGCTCTTATTGTCGTTGATAAACTCTTCGAGCTTGGCTATGAGCTGTTCCTTTGTATGCATACCCGATGCGCGCCACACGGCCATACCGTCCTTGAATACGATTAGCGTAGGTACCGAGCGCACCTGATAGCGTACCGAAAGTTCCTGAGCCTTGTCTACGTCGACCTTGAGCACGTTGGCTTTGTCGCCGACAGTCTTTTTTACTTCATCGATCACGGGCGACTGCATCTTGCAGGGACCGCACCATGTAGCGTAGAAGTCAACTAATGTAGGTTTGGATTCTTTGATGAAATCGTCAAATTCTTTCATAGTATAATAGTGTTTTGAAGTTAGACATTTTTCCGGAAGCCCCTTGTGGCTCCGCTTTGTACTATATAAACACTCATCCCCCGCATAATGTTCCGCCATTTCATCACTAAAATTTGTAATAGCCGAAGATTGATGTTACCTTTGCCGATACTAACCATCAAATCCCGATTCCCAATGAAGAAATAGACAGGTCGTACTGTCAGGACATCATAGAATAGAAATAGGCGTGAGCTTTCTCGCATTATCAATTGGGTAGGTAGTCGAAGACCTCATGAACTGATGATTGGGATTGTCCGCGCCCTTTTTATGGCGCTAATATATTAAGTACCGGTAAAATATTAGGCCGGACGAACCAATATATGTCAAATAACAATCAAGAATAAACACAATGAAAAAATTATTTATTGCCCTTATGCTCCTCGGTGGACTCAGCTATTTCGCAATTAACGCCGCCACAACAAATGTTGAGTCGCAGGTTTCATCTAACTATGAAGATGATTATGTATACCAGACAATTGTGGACTATGCAGTGTATAATAAAATTGGTCTGGATAAGGATGACTGGACTTATGGAAGTGCTGTTATAGCTAAACATAAACGTACTGGAGAATATTATATTGGTATTAAGGAGGGATACGTAAAGTACTCGCGTAATTCATATAGAACATTTAAGGGAAAGAATGTTAGCGGATATAAGTATTACTGTCAAACGAAAGGAGGTTATTATTTCTTTTAATCAAATATAGTTTGTTTTTTCACTGAATAATTCGGTCATATAGGGATTTTACTGTATGACCGAATTTTGTATGTTGTATTAAGTGGCTTGCATACCTTGCCATTAGATGCTGAATGTGTAATGTTTAGTGAAGGAAATTTTGTAATCAGGGGCAAAGTAGCTAATTTTGTAGCAAACCACCCAAACTCCCTTATGGTAGCACCGAATCTCACGGGGATGGGCGTGGCTCTCGTCACCCCATTCGACCACAATAAAGCAATAGACTTCAAGGCTCTGGCGTCGCTTATCGACTATCAGATCGCTGCCGGCGCCGACTATCTCGTGGTGCTCGGCACCACTTCCGAGGCGCCTACTCTCGATGCCGACGAGCGAGCCGCCGTGATGCGCTTTGTGGCCGACCGCGTAGCCGGGCGTGTGCCATTGGTGCTTGGACTTGGGGGCAACTGTACTTCCACGATTGTGCGCGAACTCGAGACGCTCGAAGCTCCCGGCTACAGCGCCATACTCTCGGTGGTGCCCTTCTACAACAAGCCCTCGCAGGAAGGCATCTACCGCCACTACTGTGCTCTCGATGCCGCTTCATCGCTCCCCATTATCCTCTATAATGTGCCCGGACGCACCGGAGTGAATATGACGGCCGATACTACGCTGCGCGTAGCCCGCGACTGCCGCCGCGTCGTGGCTATCAAGGAGGCTTCGGGACGAGTAGATCAGGCGCGCGATATTATCGTGGGCAAGCCTGAAGGATTCAGCCTCATCTCGGGCGACGATTCCCTCACCTACGAATTGATGTCGATCGGTGCTGTTGGCGTGATCTCTGTAATAGGCAATGCGCTTCCCGGAGAGTTTGCCGAGATGGTGCATACCGCCCTGAGTGGCGATCTGCTCAAGGCGAAAGCGCTCGATGATCAGCTCCGTGCCTATTATCCTCTACTGAGTGTCGACGGCAATCCCGCCGGCATAAAGAGCCTGCTCTCTATTATGGGGCGAATCGACAATGAATTGCGTCTGCCTCTGGTGCCTGCAAGCGAAGATACGCACAACAGGCTCTCAAGAGTTTGGTCAGAACGATAAAAACTCTTACCTTTGCAATTGCAATGGTAAAAATTATACCGGTCCGGTAGCTCAGCTGGATAGAGCATCTGCCTTCTAAGCAGACGGTCATGCGTTCGAATCGCATCCGGATCACAAAATATGGAGTCTGACCTCAGGCTCCATTTGTTATTTTTATGGGGGTATAAAAAACTAAACGAGGGTCGTTATCGCAACGCCTCCTCGCTTAGATAATAAACCAATCATTATCACATTTCTTGCATAGGAAAAAGTAATCTTGCTATGTAACTCTAAAACGTCACATCCTTCGTGTCGGTTCACTTTTAATGTGATTTTAACTCTTATTAACGACTGGCGTGCGGCAATAAAATGAATCGCTCTTACGATTACCGTAGGAGCGATTCGCTATATTGGCTTTATGTGCTGACGATTACATCATGCCGCCCATGCCACCCATGCCGGGGGCGGGCATTGCGGGAGCCGGATTGTCTTCCTTCTTGTCGGCAATCACGCACTCGGTAGTGAGGAACATACCGGCAATGGAAGCTGCGTTTTCGAGAGCTACACGGGCTACCTTGGCGGGATCGATCACGCCGGCGGCGAGAAGATTCTCATATTCGCCGGTGCGGGCGTTGTAGCCGAAGTCGCCGGTGCCTTCCTTTACTTTCTGAACCACTACTGCACCTTCTACACCAGCGTTGGCCACGATCTGGCGCAGGGGCTCCTCGATGGCGCGGCGCACGATGAGGATACCGGTGGTCTCGTCGTCGTTATCGCCCTTAAGCGATTCGAGTTTCTCTACACAGCGGATATAGGCTACACCGCCGCCGGGTACGATACCCTCGGCAATGGCTGCACGGGTAGCGGAGAGAGCGTCGTCCACACGATCCTTCTTCTCCTTCATCTCTACCTCGGAGGGAGCGCCCACGTGGAGCACTGCCACACCGCCTGCGAGCTTGGCCAGACGCTCCTGGAGTTTCTCGCGGTCGTAGTCGCTCTTGGTCTGCTCGATCTGAGCCTTGATCTGAGCCACACGGTCGGCGATAGCCTGCTTGTTGCCTTCGCCATTGATGATTGTGGTGTTCTCTTTATTTACGGTGATCTTTTCGGCGCGGCCGAGCATATCTACGGTAGCGCTTTCAAGCTTCATGCCTTTCTCTTCCGATACCACGATGCCACCGGTGAGGATTGCGATATCCTCGAGCATCTCCTTGCGGCGGTCGCCGAATCCGGGAGCCTTCACGGCGCAGATCTTAAGCGAGCCGCGCAGACGGTTCACTACCAGAGTGGCGAGAGCTTCCTGGTCGACATCCTCGGCGATGATCAGAAGCGGACGTCCGCTCTGTGCCGATGCTTCAAGCAGGGGAAGGATATCCTTGAGGTTGGAGATCTTCTTGTCGTAGAGAAGCACGAAGGGCGACTCCATGTCGCATTCCATCTTCTCGGGGTTGGTCACGAAGTAGGGGGAGATATATCCGCGGTCAAACTGCATACCTTCCACTACATCGACCGTAGTCTCGGTGCCCTTGGCCTCGTCGACGGTGATCACGCCTTCCTTCTTCACGCGGCGCATAGCGTCGGCGATGAGGTGGCCGATCTTTTCGTCGTTGTTAGCCGAGATGCGGGCCACGTCCTCGATTTTCTTGAAGTCGTCGCCTACTTCCTGAGCCATAGCCTTGATGCCGTCTACTACCACGGCTACACCCTTGTCGATACCTCGCTTCAGGTCCATGGGGTTAGCGCCGGCGGCCACATTCTTGAGGCCTACGCTGATGATGGCTTGGGCGAGTACGGTAGCGGTGGTGGTGCCGTCGCCGGCATCGTCGCCTGTCTTGGAGGCCACTTCCTTCACGAGCTGTGCGCCCATGTTCTGGAAGGGATCCTCGAGTTCTACTTCACGAGCCACGGATACACCGTCCTTAGTGATGTGGGGAGCACCGAATTTCTTTTCGATGATCACATTGCGACCCTTGGGACCAAGGGTCACTTTTACGGCGTCGGCAAGAGCGTCGACACCTTTCTTGAGCTCTTCGCGAGCCTTGATTTCAAATTTTATTTCTTTTGCCATGATTAAATGGAGTTTTTTAATATTCTATTGAATTGGGATTGCAGGATCAGGCGGTGACTACAGCGAGTACGTCGCTCTGGCGCATGATCATATATTTCTCGCCGTCGAATTCCACTTCGTTGCCGGCGTATTTGCCGTAGATCACGGTGTCGCCTTCCTTAAGTACCATCTCTTCATCTTTGGTACCGGTGCCTACGGCCACTACTATGCCTTTGAGGGGTTTCTCCTTAGCGGAGTCGGGGATGATGATACCTGCTACGGTAACTTCTTCGGCAGCCGAGGGAAGGATGATCACTCGGTCGGCTAATGGTTTAAGATTCATAGGATAAATGATTTTTTGAATTTAGATTATGTTCGTTTCTTTTATGTTGATCACAATTGGTGTCCGGATATATCGGGAAGCAAATAGCGTGCCCGAGATCGCGATGGCAGTAAAGTCTGCCATTTTGTCAATAGGGAAACAATTCGGGCACCCCGTAAGTTCAAGGTGCCCGACGTATATTGTGGAAAGGATTACTCCATCAGTTTGCGGTAGCGTCGGCGCGGAGGCTCCTTACCTCCGTTCTGTGCGCGCTTGTATTCTTCGTAGTCGGAATACGAGCCCTGATAGAATACTACTTTGCCGTCGCCCTCGAAGGAGAGGATGTGGGTACAGATGCGGTCGAGGAACCAGCGGTCGTGGCTTACTACCACGGCGCAGCCGGCAAACTGCTCGAGACCTTCTTCCAGTGCGCGCAGTGTGTTCACGTCGATATCGTTGGTCGGTTCGTCGAGCAGAAGCACGTTACCCTCCTCTTTCAGAGCCATGGCCAGATGGAGGCGATTGCGCTCACCGCCTGATAGTACGGCGATCTTCTTTTCCTGATCAGCTCCCGAGAAGTTGAATTTCGACAGGTAGGCGCGCGCGTTAACGTCGCGTCCACCCATTCTGAACGATTCTACGCCCTGAGAGATTACCTCATATACCGTCTTTTCGGGGAGCAGATCGTGGTGGGTCTGGTCTACGTAAGCGATTTTCACGGTCTCGCCCACGTCAAATGTGCCGGCGTCGGGCTGCATCTGCTTCATGATTAGGCGGAAGAGTGTGGTCTTACCGGCGCCGTTGGGGCCGATCACACCCACGATGCCGTTGGGCGGAAGCATGAATGAGAGATCGTCGAAGAGCTGCTTTTGACCGAACGATTTCGACAGGCCGGTAGCCTCGATCACCTTGTTGCCCAGACGCGGACCGTTGGGGATGAAGATCTCCAGACGTTCCTCGCGCTGCTTCTGATCCTCGTTGAGCAGACGGTCGTAGTTCGAAAGACGCGCTTTGCCCTTGGCCTGACGAGCCTTCGGAGCCATGCGCACCCATTCGAGTTCGCGTTCGAGAGTCTTGCGGCGCTTGCTTGCCTGCTTCTCCTCCTGAGCCATGCGCTTGGTCTTTTGGTCGAGCCACGATGAGTAGTTGCCCTTCCAGGGTATGCCTTCGCCGCGGTCGAGTTCGAGAATCCATCCGGCTACGTGGTCGAGGAAGTAGCGGTCGTGAGTAATGGCTATCACCGTGCCGGGATACTGGTTGAGGTGCTGTTCGAGCCAGTCGATCGACTCAGCGTCGAGGTGGTTGGTGGGCTCGTCGAGCAGAAGCACGTCGGGCTGCTGGAGCAGCAGTCGGCATAGAGCCACACGACGGCGCTCGCCACCCGACAGGGTGCTTACCGGCTGATCATCGGGCGGACACTGCAGCGCATCCATGGCGCGCTCCAGCTTGGAGTCGATATTCCATGCGTCGGCGGCATCAAGCTCATCCTGAAGCTCGGCCTGACGGGCGATCAGGGCATCCATCTTGTCGGGATTCTCAAGCACGTCGGGATCGGCGAAGGCCTCGTTGACCTTGTCGAACTCGGCCAAGAGTTCCATCGTCTTGGCCACGCCTTCGCGCACCACCTCGATCACCGTCTTGTCGGGGTCGAGTTGCGGATCCTGTTCGAGATAGCCCACAGAGTATCCGGGCGCGAATACCACTTCGCCCTGATAATCCTTGTCGATACCGGCTATGATCTTCAGCAGCGACGACTTACCGGAGCCGTTCAGACCGATGATGCCGATCTTGGCACCGTAGAAGAAGGATAGGTATATGTTTTTGAGCACCTGTTTCTGTGGAGGGTAGGTCTTGCTCACCCCTACCATCGAGAATATTATTTTCTTATCGTCGGCCATAATAGATGGGATTGGTATTAAACACAGACCCGAGCAGGCCTGCAGAGAGGTCGGTTCGGGTCTGATTGATGAGGTTATGTAGATTATTTGATGATGTCGTAGGCGCGGAATACCTTCTGGATCTTCTCAAGCGCCTCGGTCACCTGCTCCTTGGTGTGGGTGGCCATAAGGCTGAAGCGGATCAGGGTGTCCTGCGGAGCCACGGCGGGCGATACCACGGGGTTCACGAAGATACCCTCCTGAAGCAGATCGCGGGTCACGGCGAAAGTCTTGAAGTTGTCGCGGATGAAGAGCGGTATGATAGGAGTGGATGTGTTGCCTATCTCACAGCCCATGTTGCGGAACGATTCGAGAGCGTAGTTCGTGATCTCCCAGAGAGCAGCCTGGCGCTCGGGTTCCTTCTCCATGATGTCGATGGCTGCGAGAGCTGCAGCCGTAGATGCGGGAGTGATACTTGCGGTGAAGATGTAGGAGCGTGAATTGTGGCGCAGATAGTTGGTGATGGTCTTGTCGGTGGCGATGAATCCTCCGAGCGAAGCAAACGACTTCGAGAAGGTACCCATGATTAGATCCACATCATCAGCTACTCCCTGAGCGTGGCACACGCCGCGACCGCCTTCACCGAACACGCCTATGCCGTGGGCCTCGTCGACCATCACACTGGCGCCGTACTTCTTGGCAAGCTCGGTGATGCCCTTCACGTTGGCCACGTCGCCCTCCATCGAGAATACGGAGTCGGTGACGATGAGTTTCACCTTATCGGGGTCGCACTTCTGGAGCTGCTTTTCGAGCGACTCCATATCGTTGTGCTTGTATTTCAGAGCCTGAGAGAAAGAGAGGCGGCGACCTTCGATGATCGAGGCGTGATCCTGCTCATCCCAGAGTATATAGTCCTCGCGGCCTGTGAGGGTCGACACTACGCCGAGGTTCACACCGAAGCCGGTGGAGTAGATCATCACATCCTCCTTGCCGATATATTCGGCCAGGCGGTGTTCGAGCTTCTTGTGCAGATCGAGAGTACCGTTGAGGAACGGGGAGCCGGCGCAGCCGGTGCCATATTTGCGGGTAGCTTCGATGGCGGCCTCCTTGATACGCGGGTCATTGACCAGACCGGTGTAGCAGTTGCTGCCGAACATAAGCACTTTGCGGCCATTGATTACCACTTCGGGATCCTGTTCCGAAGAGATGGCGCGGAAATAGGGATACACACCCGCAGCCATAGCTTCCTGCGGAGCTGTGTATTTCGATAATTTTTCTTGTAATAACTTCATAGTGAGTAATGAAGGCTGTAGACTGTTTGGAACTCTGACGAAAAGATACTAACTTTCCTAATCAGCCCACAAATTTAGTGAATTTTTATCGAATCCGTAGCTCCAAGTCAATATTTTTTGCACATTCCTAAAAAAATGCGCACTCTATCCCCATAGCGGCGAGACAATGGGAGATAAGGTCTTTAGAGTCTATATGGACTCTTAAGACGTTAATGGGGGGGGATTGTGGAAATCAATTTATGGTAAAAATGTCATTGTACGCTTTTCGTGCGGGGATTCCCGCCAATGCACGATGCACAATTCACGATGCACGATTGATTGACAGGGGTTTGAGGGGCGGAGCACGATACCGCTATGGTCGTCGTCGCTTGTGGCGGGTGTCGGTGATGATCTTCGGATCGAGGAT
>JAIDTT010000034.1 GCA_029060545.1 Paramuribaculum sp.
TGATAAAGGTACGATGAAAATTACTACCTTTGCAGAATATTTGACCGCTCAGGTCAACGAATTGACAAACCAATAACCCCCGATAAGTGGAGAAAAAACCTTTCATACCCGGGCCTCGTCCCCGTCCGACAGGCGCCCCTGCAAGGCGTCAGCAACAGCCTTCGGCTAAAGATCAGTACGCTACCAACGAGCGCATCCGCGCACGCGAAGTGCGTCTGGTAGGCGATAATGTCGAAACCGGCATATACACCATTCAGCAGGCTTTGGCCATTGCCGAAGAGCAAGGACTTGACCTTATTGAAATATCCCCCACGGCTCAGCCGCCGGTGTGCAAGGTGCTCGACTACCAGAAGTTCCTCTATCAGCAGAAGAAGCATCAGAAGGAGCAGAAGGCTAAGGCAACCAAAGTGGTGGTAAAGGAGATCCGATTCGGACCCCAGACCGACGACCACGACTACAACTTCAAGCTCAAGCACGCTATCGGCTTCCTGAAGGAAGGTGCCAAGGTGAAAGCTTACGTATTCTTCCGGGGCCGCTCTATACTCTTCAAAGAGCAAGGTGAAGTGCTCCTGCTCCGATTCGCTCAGGATCTTGAGGAATACGGCAAGGTAGAGCAGATGCCTGTCCTCGAGGGTAAGCGCATGATCATCATGCTGTCGCCCAAAAAGAAATAATTTAGTACGAAACAAGTATAACAGTATACTCGAATTAAAATAATTAACATTAACACAAATGCCTAAGATTAAGACTAATTCCGGTGCCAAAAAGAGGTTCGCCCTTACCGGATCAGGAAAGATCAAGAGAAAACACGCTTATCACAGCCACATTCTCACCAAGAAGACCAAAAAGCAGAAACGTAACCTTACCCACACCGGCCTCATCGCTAAAGTTGACGAGGGTAACGTAAAAGCACTTTTAGGCTTCAAGTAAGCTACATTACAGGCCGCTTGGCCCGATAATGACTACCACATTTAATTCGTGATTTTATATTTACTATTTTACTAACCGAATGTTTAGCACCCTAAGAGCAACAGCCGCTAACATTCAAAAATCATCTACAAAATGCCCAGATCAGTAAATCATGTAGCTTCCAGAGCTCGCAGAAAGAAAATCCTGAAACTTACCCGTGGTTACTTCGGTTGCCGCCGCAACGTGTGGACCGTAGCCAAGAACACCTGGGAAAAAGGTCTCACTTACGCTTATCGCGACCGCAAGGACAAAAAGCGCAATTTCCGTGCTCTCTGGATTCAGCGTATCAACGCCGCTGCACGTATGGAAGATCTCTCGTACTCCAAGCTTATGGGTCTTATCCACAAGTCGGGTATCGAAATCAACCGTAAAGTGCTCGCCGACCTCGCACTCAACAATCCCGAGGCTTTCAAGGCTATCGTAGCCAAGGTGAAAGGCGCATAATAAGCAGCTAATTAGCACAACGCGATATTCGCCGGATCTCTTGTCAGAGTGTCCGGCGAATTGTTTTTTTGAACTCTGTCGGTGGCGGTGAGCCTTGGATTAGAGGGGGGATCAGAATGTGACTACGAGTTCCACTATGGCCTTGTCGCCTGCCTCAGCTGTGGGGCGCACACCGCTATTATAGAGATATTTCTCGTAATCGAGGCGTAGGTGCATCTGCAGATTGGCGGTGCGTATGTGGCTTATGGTAGAGCCGACAGTGATGCGTCGACGCGCTTCCCACCATCCGCATGGCTGCGGCGACTGTGGGTCGGCTGAAAACTCGGGCGCACGTGTACGGCCGTCGAAGCGTGCCTCAAACGAAAGCTGATTGAAGAACTTCGTACGTAAGGGCATAGCGTATTCGCCTTGCGCGAGGTAGGCGTGTGACACGCCGTCAGCCCCCATGCCTGCGGGATGCTCCAGAGTGTACTCGCCATCCAACCGCCAGCGGCCACCCTTCCATCCGAGAGCTGCATCAAGATAGTTGATGCGGCGCGTCAGCGGTTTGTGGCTGAGATAGCTTACTGAGGCAGTGAAGCCGTGTGTGCTCAGCGTGGCCTTTGAAGCGAAAGTGAGAGTGGAGTGCCACGGCTGATGGTCACCGATCGTACCGGGATTGAAAGCTCCGGCTTCGAGCGTAAGAGGAATAGTTGGCAGAGAGTAGGCTACGCGCGCGCCCACGGCACGGTAATTGGCGCAATCCTTGCCGAGAAAGGAGCGATTGGAGAAGAGATAGTTGTTAGGAGCCCTAAACGTGTTGACGCCGAAAGGCACGCGGAATTGGCCTACGCGCAGATTCAGCCCTTTCGTAGGTTTAAGTCCTATCCAGGCATCGAGCATCTTTATCTTGCCACGGTCGCAGAAGTCGGCCTGCAGGAAATAGTCGACCATAGGACCGATAGCGCCACCCACATTGAGGCGGGCATTGCGCACTTGAAAGCGGTAGGCACTCTCCACGGTCGATGCTTCGAAACGTCCGCGTACTACGCCGTGGATGTGAGGTAGATAACTGACTTTTGATGATTGGGCTGTGCTGTCGGCAGTTTGAGCCGATGCACCTGTTGCGGCTAATGATGCGCAAACCAGAGCAAGATGCAGTAGTTTCATAGCGCAAAGTTAGCAATAAGCATCGGATTAGCCTAACGCTTCGCGGAGATATTCGGCTGTGGGGGAGTCGGTGGCCGCTACTTGCTCGGGGGTGCCTTCGGCGATGATCTCACCTCCGAATGTGCCTCCGCCGGGCCCCATATCGATGATGTGGTCGGCTACTTTGAGGATGTCGAGATTATGCTCGATCACCACTACTGTGTTGCCTTTGTCGACAAGTTTGTTGATCACACCTACGAGTGTGTTGATATCCTCGAAGTGCAGACCGGTAGTTGGTTCGTCGAGCAGGAAGAGAGTGCGGCCGGTGTCGCGTCGGGCCAATTCGGTAGCCAGCTTCACGCGCTGGTTCTCGCCGCCCGAGAGGGTCGACGATGGTTGGCCGAGTTTGATATAGCCGAGGCCGATATCCTGGAGTACCTTTATCTTTTTTAGGATTACGGGTACGGATGCGAAAAACTCGACAGCCTGATTGATTGTCATGTCGAGCACGTCAGCGATGGATTTGCCCTTGAAGCGCACTTCGAGAGTCTCGCGGTTGTAGCGGCGGCCGCCGCATACCTCGCAAGGCACGAGTACGTCAGGGAGAAAGTTCATCTCGATGGTGCGGTAGCCGTTGCCGGAGCAGGCCTCGCATCGTCCGCCGCTTACGTTGAAAGAGAAGCGTCCGGGCTTATATCCGCGTATCTTGGCTTCGGGGAGACCCACGAAAAGGTTGCGTATGTCGGCAAACACACCGGTATATGTAGCCGGATTGGAGCGGGGAGAGCGTCCGAGCGGACTTTGGTCAACGGTGATCACCTTGTCGATCGCCTCGATACCCTGAATTTCGCGATAGGGCAGTGGCTGCTCTGTGGAGCGGTAGAAGTGGGCTGTGAGTATGGGGCGCAGAGTGGAGTTGATGAGCGACGACTTACCTGAGCCGGACACTCCTGATATGCAGGTGAGGGTGCCGAGCGGAATGTTGAGGTCGACATTCTTCAGATTGTGGCCGGTGGCTCCGAGCAGGCGGAGCGTGGAGCCATTGCCCGGACGTCGCGATTTCGGTATCTCTATCCGCGTGGCGCCGTTGAGGTAACGTGCGGTAAGGGTATCGGTGGCGAGCATCTCGCGGGGGGTACCTTGAAATACGATCTCGCCACCTTTCATTCCGGCCTTCGGACCTATGTCTACGATATAATCGGATTCAAGCATTATGTCGCGGTCGTGTTCCACTACGATAATGGAATTGGAGGCATCACGGAGCTTTTTGAGAGAGTTGATGAGGCGGTGGTTGTCGCGCTGATGCAAGCCGATCGATGGCTCGTCGAGGATGTAGAGCACATTGACGAGTTGCGAGCCTATCTGTGTGGCGAGGCGTATGCGCTGGCTCTCTCCGCCCGACAGAGTGGCCGAACGGCGGTCGAGCGACAGGTAACCGAGCCCGACATCGATGAGGAAGCCAAGGCGGGAGTTGATCTCCTTGAGTATCTCGCGGGCTATTATGGCTTGAGTTGGCGACAATTTCTGCTCCACGGAGCGTGTCCACTTGTATAGAGTGGTGATGTCCATTGACGAAATATCGGCGATATTCTTGCCGTCGATAAAGAAGTGGAGTGCTTCGCGATTGAGCCGCTTGCCGTCGCACTCAGGACAAACAGCTCGGGAGAAGAACTGTCCGCTCCATTTCTTGGCGCTTTCGCCGGCATCTTCGGCCTGCTGCATCTCTATGTATTTCACGAGACCTTCATACTGGAGGAAATAATTGGAAGTCGACATTGTGGCGTTACGAATGTCGAGGCGGTCGGTAGTGCCGTTGAGTATTTCCTCCATACACTGCTCGGGGATCTCTTCAATGGGAGTCTTGAGTGTGCAGCCATACTTTTTGCAGATTGCTTCTATCTGCCAGAATATCATGGAGTCGCGGTGTTTACCGAGTGGTACGATACCGCCTGAATGGATAGAGGCTTTCGGGTTGGGAATGATCTTGTCGCGATCCACCACGTTGATGTATCCGAGACCTTTGCACTTGTCACAGGCACCCTGAGGGGAGTTGAATGAGAAGTTGTGGGGGGCAGGTTCGCGGTACGACAGTCCGGTGGCTGGGTCCATCAGGTGCTGGGAGTAGTGGTGTATGGTGTCGTTGTCGGCATCGTAGATCATGAGTTGCTTGTCGCCCATGCGGAGCGCTTCTGTCACCGACTGGCGCAGGCGTGTGGTGTCGGAAGCTCCTAGTTTGAAGCGGTCTACCACTACCTCGATGGAGTGATTGCGGTAGCGGTCAACTTTCATGCCGGGCGTAAGTTCCATCAGTTCGCCATCGACGCGCACAGTCAGGAAGCCTTTTTTACGAATACTTTCGAAGAGTTCTTTGTAGTGACCCTTGCGGTTCTTGACAAGCGGAGCGAGGATGTAGATACGGTTGTCGGCAAACTTCTCGCCGATGAGCTGGAGTATCTTCTCATCGGTATATTTTATCATAGGTTCGCCTGAAAGGTAGCTCACGGCAGTAGCTACGCGAGCGTAGAGCAGGCGCAGAAAGTCGTATATCTCGGTGGTAGTGCCTATGGTGCTTCGAGGATTGCGGTTGATAGTCTTCTGCTCAATTGAGATCACGGGGCTGAGACCTGTGATGGAGTCCACGTCGGGGCGTTCGAGATTACCGAGCATATTGCGGGCGTAGGCCGAGAAGGTCTCGATATAGCGTCGCTGACCTTCAGCGTATATGGTATCGAAGGCGAGCGACGACTTGCCGCTACCACTCAAGCCGGTTATTACGCAGAGCGATCCGTGGGGTATCTCCACATCCACATTCTTAAGATTGTGGACGCGTGCGCCGGTGACTGTGAGTTTGGATTGCGAGGGTAGGTTTTCTAATCGTTGATCCATTCTTTGCGATAAATCTGTTTAGGCTGTGATGAGCGATATAGTGATTCCTTCACAGGAACGTTGACAATATAGGTCTTTCGTGAGGCATTGGGTAACTGCTTGCTTCGTATCCAGGGATTGGCTTCGCGAAGGGTGAGGTAGCTTATGCCGTGATCGGCCGCCCATTGCGGCCAGCTCACAATGGTCGTGTCCACGCGTACGGTATCGCACGCGATTGGCTGATAAAACTGATCGGAGGAGAGCTTGTAGCCGTATCGCCGAGGATTCTCCATAATCATCTTCATAGCCAGAATGCGAAACATATAGCGGGATGTCTCCGGCGTAAGATACAGGTCGTAGGACGACTGCGCCAGTTGCGAGTTGAGTTCGGATGATATGCGTCCCATGCCTCCGTTGTAGGATGCGGCGGCGGATTCCCAGTTGCCATATTTGGCATAGGCTGATTTCAGATAGCGGCATGCGGCGCGGGTGGCCTTTTCAGGATGATAGCGCTCGTCGACGTTGTCGTTGACTTCCAGACCATACTCCTTCGCTGTGGATGGCATGAACTGCCACAGACCGGCAGCCTTGGCCGGCGATACCGCTGTGGGGTTGAGGCTGCTTTCGATGCAGGCCAGATATACCAGATCGGTAGGCACACCGCACTCTTCAAGTATCGGTACGAGCTGCGGAAAGTAACGGTTGGCGCGCTTGAGTGTGAGCAGGGTATTGCCGTGGGTGTACGACATGGCGGTGAGTTCGCGGTCGAGGCGTTCCCACATATCGGTGCGGTCGAGATCAACATCTACTCCGGCGTATTTCACTTTCTTAGGTATGGTAGGGTTGATCACTTCCGACATCGGTTCGGAGGCGGAGGCGACGGTCGGTATAAGCGAGGCCGCCAGCATATAGAGTGCATAATGAATGCGGATTTTCATAAGTGTATCGGTTTAAGCAGCAGAGGAGAAGATAAAGTTACTTCACCGAGCTGCGCAGGATATTGATGTCGCCTGAGAGGTCGTATGATTTGCCGTCGGATCCCTTGGCCTTGATTACATAATAATATACACCGGCGGGCACGAGTTTGCCGTTGAAGGTGCCGTCCCATCCCTGCGCGGGATTATGGAATTCAGTCATCTTCTTGCCCCAGCGGTTGAAGATATAGCAATCAAACTTTACAATCGATTTGTAGCTCACGCGCCATTCGTCGTTGACGCCTTCGGATGCTCCGGGTGAGAATGCGTTGGGACAGAGTAGACTCGATTCGCCGATATTCACGGTGTAGATATCTGATTCAGCGGTACATTGGCCGGAGGCATCGGCGGCTTCAAACTGAATGTAGCGCACGCCCGTATCCATAAACGTGTGAGTGAACTGCAGATCGGAGGTATAGAAGGTCACGTTTGTGAAATCGGGGTCAGTGGCCATTTGCCAGCGGGTGTAGACGGCGGCATCGGTCACGGCCGCGGTAAATTCTATCTCGATTGGAGCTGAACCGCCGAGTACATCTTCGGTGCGAAGCTCGCTTTCGCCGGGAACTTTGTTCTGGACTGCAGAGGTAAGCCCTTGTACAGCCCGACAAGTTATGGCCGATGATACGATTTCCGCTTCGCGTCCCCATGCCCGGAGAAAGCGGTCGCCTGTGAGGGTGACGTAGGTATCGCAGAGCGGCGCTTCGATATTGAGGGAGCCGTCGATGTAGGGGAAGATCTCCTCCTTGGTTACCGACTGAAAGGCCGGCTCCTCAGAGCCATCCACCGGTTGGAGTGAGCGGTAGGAGAGCTTAATGCCGCGGTCGATTGTATAGGCTCGGCCATCGATTCCGTAATAGAGCATACGGTCGGCGGCTCCGGATGCCGTCAATACCATGCGGTCGCAGTATGTCTCGCTTTGATCGGGAGTGAGTCCGTCGATTGTAAACGGCGTAAGACTGTAGGAGCATACCCAGCAGTATGTGGTACGCGTACCTTCGGTAAATGCGTAACCGGAGTTTGCTGTAATATTGGTGATTACGGTAGTGTTGCCTTGGCGAGATATGTCGGCTTCGCTGATGGCTTCATGATAGGATGCGCCTCGTATGCCATATCGGCTGCACTCCACGGTGGCCGATGATGAGGCGGTGTATACGAGGCGGCATCCGGCGAAGTCGTTGACTACGTATATGTTCGACAGGCCCGATGCGGCATTGGGATCGATAGAGACAGGCGTGAGAGATGTGCCTTCGATCGTGATAGATGCTACCGACGGCAGAGCGGCCGTCAGCGATATAATGAGAGTCAGAATTGTGCGTACCATATCATTAATTAAAACGGACAGCTGCGCATTTTATTATACATTCTGCGAGGCTCTCGTGCGCGCAAATGCGTGAGTGATGTAGACCGTAAACACGGGGAAGAGTATCAGTCCTTCAGCCGACAGTATGATACCGATAGCCTTGCCTGCCGGGGTAACGGGATTGATGTTGGAGCCACAGGTGGTCATCTGCATCACCGCATACCAAAGAGTATCCCAAAACGACTGTATCTGAGGATTGACGTGATATTCTTCGACGAAGAAGAGCAGGCTCAATATATACAATGTGCTTACGAGCAATGTGATGTAGCCTCTGAACATACCGTTGACCCAGCTCGTGGTCATCTGTCCCCACATCGATGCAAGTACTGCGGCGGCACGCACAAGGGGTACGAACCGCAGCAGATATTCGACTTCTGCCGACATCTGTACATTGTAATGATGAAGTATCGAAAGTACCGGGCAGCAGATAATGAAGAAGATACCAAGCCGGATAAATTTTTGGCGGGTATGCTGTCCGATTATAGCTTCGATAATTATTTCGGCCTGAAAGAATATACAGGTCCAGAATCCTATACGCATATAGCCTTCGGTGATACGTGGCGTGATATTAGCCAGTGTATCAATGGATATATACACAATGAGCGCCGCAGCCACGATCAAGGTGACGGCGTGGAGGGCAAACAGCAGGCGTCTGCGTACTTGGGTCGGTGTGGGAGCTGAAACGGCCATGACATTGTTAAAACGCCGCGGCGCCCGGTTCGGTTCACCTTTCGAATCCGGCATCGAGGCGCGATTGCACGACGCCGTAGATCGCAATGCCGGCAGCTACCGACACGTTGAGCGAACCGATACGGCCAAACATCGGGATTGAGCCTCGATCCGTACACTGAGCGAGTACCTGAGGTGAGATACCTGTGTCTTCCGAACCGAGTACGAGGGCTGTCGGTGCGGTATAGTCGAGTTTGCTGAATGAGTTGGTGGTCTTTTCGGTAATTCCGATGACATTGAATCCTGATTCTTTCAGGTAGCGCACGGCGCTTACAAGTGAATCAACGCGGCATACGGGCAGGTGGAGCAGGGCTCCGGCGGAGGTCTTGACGGCGTCGGCTCCAACGGATACGCTCCCGTGGCTCGGAATCACTACGGCATGGACACCGGCGCACTCGCAGGTGCGGGCTATGGCTCCGAAGTTGCGCACGTCGGTGATACCGTCGAGCATCACTACAAAGGGTACCGCACCTTGCTCAAAGAGCTCCGGTACGAGGTAGTCGAGCCGGTGGTAGCTTATAGCTGATATCATAGCTATGGCTCCCTGATGGTTCTTGCGTGTGATGCGGTTGAGTTTTTCCACCGGTACGCGCTGACATACGATACGGTTGGCACGGAGCAGATCGATAAGTTCGGTGGCAAGGTCGCCGTGAAGGTCTTTTTTCAGAAATACTTTGTCGATCTCTTTGCCTGATTCTACGGCTTCGATTATGGCTCGCAGGCCGAATATGTATTCGCTTGATTGCATTTGGAGTTAAATTTCAAAATTAGGGTTTTGACGGAGCAGGGCTTCGGCGTTGGCCCGCGCTGCGGGTTCGGTAGTGGAGCCGGAGAGCATGAGCGCAATCTCGCTGATACGCTCCTGTGCCGACAAGCTGGCGATGCGGGTGTGGGTAGAGTCGGCATCATCCTCCTTGTAGACTTTGAAATGAGTAAGTCCCATAGAGGCTACTTGCGGAAGGTGAGTAATGGTGATCACCTGCATATTATCGCCCATGAGTCGGAGCATGGAACCGATGCGGGCAGCCACGTCGCCCGACACGCCGGTGTCTATCTCGTCGAATATCACCGTAGGCAGGGATATTCTATCAGCTACGACAGACTTGATTGAGAGCATCACGCGTGAGATCTCGCCGCCCGATGCGGCGTTGGCCACGGGGGTGGGCGTCTGGTTCTTATTGAAAGCGAAGAGGAAGCTGACATCATCGGCTCCTGTAGCCGACAGTTTAGCCGGCTCGACTGCAATGTCGACACGCAGATTCTTCATGCCGAGTGGCATTGCCGTCTCCTGAAGTCGGCGGGCAAAGTCGGCAGCGGCTTTTTTGCGTGATTCAGTAAGCAGAGCTGCTGCCGCTACAGCTCTGGCGCGTGATGTCCGCGCCTTTTTCTCAAGCGATGCAAGCAGTTCGGGAGCTTCCTCCAGACGATTCATCTTGGCCTGAAGATCATTGTAATGAGCTACAAGCTCAACCTCGTCGGCCACTCCACACTTGTTTATAGCCGAGCGGATTGCCGAAGCGCGACGGCGCATATATTCGAGTTCGGATGAATCGACCGAGTATTTGTCGGCAATGGTCTGAACAGTGTCGGCTATATCGGTAAGCTCAGTGATGCAGGCCTGCAGACGTTCAGATATATTACTGTCGGCCGGCAGCGCTTCGCCGAGGCGATCGCAGTAATGCGATGCACGGTTGAGCATATCGATTACGTTAGGTTCGCCCGAATTAAGCAGCGTTGATGCCTCTTCAGCAGCTTCGCGTCTGTCGGCCAGTCCCTCTACTTCCGCCAGTTCTTCCTCTATGGTCTTTAGCTCTCCATCCGAAGGCTCGAGTTCACGGAGCTTTGATAGTTGATATTCAATGAAATCGGCATTGGCATTGTCGGCATCAATCGATTCTTTGGTCTGTCGGTACAGACGCAGATCGTGTCGGAATATATCGAAGCAGGCGCGGTAGTCGGCGAGAAGCGCTTCATTATCAGCAAGAGAATCAAGGATGCGCAGCTGAAATGCCGGCTGTGCCAGCAGCTGATTCTGATGCTGTGAATGAATGTCGATCAGAAGCAGTCCGAGTTCCTGGACTTTTGCCAGAGTGGCTGGTGAGTCGTTGATAAAAGCCCGCGACCGCCCGCCGGCACTGAGTTCACGGCGGATTATGAGCGGCGATAGCGACGGCTCGATATCGTTGGCGCTACAGAAATCCTCCACAAGCCTGTTGGCTGCGACATTGAAATGTGCTTCGACTATTGTCTTGGCTTCAGGATTGCTTATCACGCGCTGCTCGGCGCGTCCGCCGAGCAGAAGCCCGAGGGCACCGAGTATGATTGACTTACCTGCGCCGGTTTCGCCAGTGATTATGTTCAGACCGCTCTCGAAGCGTATGTCGATGCGGTCGATAAGTGCGTAGTTGGATATTTTAAGATACTCAAGCATATACGGTCATTATCTCGTAGCCGGAGGATTCTTTATATTGTTGAGTCGATTGCCCTCAGTAGGATAGAGCATCATGAGGAGCTCGTACACATCGTTGCGCTCCGACTGAGAGCCTTCGCTGTACACGTTGACGAGCTCGTCGAGCTTTGCGTCGCGCCACATCGTAAGACCTACCGACATAGGCGAATTCTGATATATCGAGCGCAGAGTCTCGAGGCTTTCGGTGATTGTGGCGCGCGACTTGTCGGGGCTGACTGTCATCTCGTCGAGTGCTTTACGGTGATAGGTGTAGAGCAGATCGCGGATATTGGAAGTGGCCGGATCGGTGAATACGGAGAGTATGGCCCAGCGGTTGCGGTTGTCCTCGAAGGCTTTCCAGCCGGTCTCTCCCGACGACTGCGCCATCTGCACGATATTCGACAGCCTGTCGTAGTAGGGATCACCTCCATGGGGAGCGAATGAGTCGAAGTCGACGGCGAGTATCAGATAGGCATAGTAGTTGAGGATAGCCGTGAGATTGTCCATCATGGTGTTTTCGGAGAATACGAGTGGCTCGTAGGGACGGTACTCGAATTCGATGCGCGTATCCTTGAAGTTGATCATCGTTGTGGTGTATGCGCTGTTGAACACCGGCCGCGTAGACTGGATCTGCAGGTCGCCTTTCACGATATCGTCGGTATATTCGTTGACTGTGAGGAAAAGGGTGCAGTCGATTTTCTCGTTGGGCGAGAATGTGGCGTTGGTGAATTTGGTCGTATTCATATACTCGCTGATCGCCTCCTGAAGGTTTTCAAACACGGTCTCATTGTCGGGTACCTTGTCGGAGTTGACCTCTACGCGACATTTCAGCTCTTGTGCCGCTGCGCCCAGAGGGAGGAGGAGCACCGCACACAGATATAATAATATGAACTTCGCCGGATTCATCAATCAATCATGGTATTTATAATGTCGAACGCAAGTTCGGTCTTGGGCTTTACGGGGAAGTCGGCGCGGGTGCCGTCGGCCTTGAATATCGTCACCTGATTGGTGTCGGTGGCAAAGCCGGCCTGCGGATTGCGGAGCGAGTTAAGCACGATCATATCGAGGTTTTTCGACTTGAGTTTGCTCTGCGCGTTAAATTCCTCATTATCGGTCTCGAGTGCGAATCCCACGAGAGTCTGATCCGGACGCTTTCCTACACCGAGTGTGGCGGCGATATCGGGATTCTTAGTGAGTTCGATTGTGGGAATGTCGTGACCTTCACGCTTTATCTTAGAATCGGCGGGATGCAGGGGTGCGTAATCGGCCACCGCGGCACACATCACAGCGATGTCGCTGTCGGGCCAGACTTTTTCGCAGGCTTCAAGCATCTGACGTGCGGATTCCACGCTCACTACCTTTACTGAGGCATTGCGCGGAGTCACTGAGACGGGACCGCTTACTACGGTGACGTCGGCACCCAGTTCGGCTGCGGCATCGGCCAGTGCGTAGCCCATCTTGCCGGTGGAGAAGTTGCCGATGAAGCGCACCGGGTCGATGCGCTCGTAGGTGGGGCCTGCCGTGATAAGCATTTTCTTTCCGGCGAGAGGCTGACGGCGAGAGAAGAATTGCTCAAGTATCTCCACTATACGTTCGGGCTCTTCCATGCGTCCTTTGCCGATGAGGTGGCTGGCAAGTTCGCCGGCAGCGGGCTCGATGATGATATTGCCATAAGAGCGGAGAAGGGCAAGGTTGGCGGTAGTGGAGGGGTGAGCCATCATATCGAGATCCATGGCGGGAGCTACGAATACGGGAGCTTTGGCCGACAGATAGGTGGTGACGAGCATATTGTCGGCGATTCCGTGGGCCATCTTGCCTATGGTGCAGGCAGTGGCGGGAGCCACCACCATGGCGTCGGCCCACAGACCGAGATCCACATGGGAGTGCCATTCGCCGGTGTTGGCCGTGAAAAATTCGGATATCACGGGTTTACCGCTCAGTGTCGAGAGTGTGACGGGAGTGATAAATTCCTTTCCGGAAGGGGTGATGACCACCTGCACCTCGGCACCCTTCTTCACAAGAAGGCGGATGAGGGTGGCCGACTTGTAGGCGGCTATTCCGCCTGTGATTCCGAGTATGATGTGTTTGCCTGCAAGCATACTGCTTATTTTTTGTGTAACCGGAGATTGATGCGTGTGAAGGCATCTTTTGTGTTTCGGGCGAAGTCGCCCTGCATGATCCAGCTGTAGTATCCGGGATCTTTTCGGAGCACCTCTTCCGCCACTCTTCCTTTGTATTTGCCGAAGTTGATGATTTCCACGCCTTTGTCGTCATATATTAGTCGTCCGGCAAAGTCTACGTTGCGCGTATGGGAGGAGTATTCCGACAGTTCGGCTATATCATTGGACAGATCGGGATAGCGGTCGAGCTGAGCCATCAGCACTTCATAGGTGGCGCGGGTGTCGGCGCTCGCCGAATGGGCGTCTTCAAGATCCTTGTCGCAATAAAAGCGGTAGGCAGCGGTGAGTGTGCGCTGCTCTTTCTTGTGGAAGATGGTCTGCACGTCGACGAAGCGTATGCCGGATAGGTTGAGTGCTATGCCGGCGCGATGAAATTCCTCGATTAGAAGCGGCACGTCGAAGCGGTTGCTGTTGAAGCCCGCGATGTCGCAGTCGGTGAATATCTGAGCCAGGCTCTTGGCTATCTGCGAGAAGGAGGGTTCGCCGGCCACATCCTCGTCGGTGATATGATGAACGGCTGTAGCTTCGGCCGGAATAGGCATGCCGGGATTGACGCGACGGGTGCGCTCAAGCTCAGTGCCGTCGGGCCAGATCTTGAGTATAGATATCTCTACGATGCGGTCGGAGGTGATGTTGGTTCCCGTGGTCTCGAGATCGAAGAATACGATGGGGCGTGTAAGATTGAGCTTCATCGGTATCAGTCGGTAATATTCATAGGCATAAGGATCATAAGCAGCTCGCTCTCGGGATTCTTCTCGGCGGGTACGCAGAGAGCGGGACGGCTGGGATCGGCAATGCGGATCTCAACTTCAGGACAGTTGAATGTCGACAGAATCTCGGTGAGGAACATGGAGCTGAAGCCCATCATCATCTCCTGACCCTCGTAGCTGCAGGGTACGGTCTCGTAGCCGGAGGTGCCGAAGTTGTTGTCGGCGGCGCTGAGCTTCACGGCTTCGGGGCCGAACTTGAATTTCACAAGGCCGCCGCCTTCGTTGCCGAATACGGCCACACGACGCACTGCTGTGAGGAACGACTGACGGTCGACGGTGAGCACGTAGGGGTTGTTGGTGGGGATGACGCGGTTATAGTCGGGGAAGTTGCCCTTGATAAGTCGGCAGCAGAATGTGAAGGATGCTGACTTGAAGAGCACGGATGTCTTGCTCACGGTAACGTCAATGGAGTCCTCCTTGCTGAATACGTTTTTGAGCACGGTGGCACCCTTTTCGGGAAGGATGAATGAGCAAGTGGCGCCGGGCTGGCTGGTGCCGTCGGTGTAGCGAACGAGCTTGCGGGTATCGGTGGCTACGAATACGATGTGCTCGGGCTTCACGTCCCAGAGAATACCCATCATCTGCGGGCGGATCTCATCCTTGCCTGTAGCGAAGAGGGTGTTTTCGATGCCTTTCACGGCCTGCTGGGCTGTGCAGGAGAATTTCACTTTCTCGGTGTCGGGCACATTGTCGGCCTCCTCCTCGGGATATTCGCTGCCGTTGAGAGCGATGGTGTTGTAGCGGCCCTTGGTGTAGTCGATGGTCACTTCGAAGTTGTCGTCGTTGATGATGAATTCGATTCCCTGATCGGGCATCTCCTTGAAGAGCTCTACGATACGGCGGGCATCAAGGCAGAACCGGCCTTCGCCTTCGGCATCGGCCACGGGGAGCACGCCTACCAGATAGTTTTCCATGTCGGAGGCACGGATGGTGAGCTGATCTCCTTCGAGCACGAAGAGAAAATTGTTGAGAATCGGCATCGCGTTCTTGGCATTGATGATTTTGCTTACCGACGACACGAAGTTGTAGATGGTCTTGCTTGATACGTTGAATTTCATTGGTGATATATTTTTTAGTTTTTATTCTGTATTGGAGATGAGGAGTAGAGGGATCAGTCGAACATCGAGGGATCGGCCATCGCCGTGGAGTCGGCTTCGACCACGGCATCATTGCATAGCGGCATATTGGCCGGGAAGGTGAAGCGCTCATCGGGGTTGTAGGGGAGCGACTTGTCGGCGTAGATCTTTTTCATGAAGAGGCCGTAGATCGGGAGCGCCATTGCAGCGCCCTGGCCGTAGCCCATATTGTTGAAGTGGATGAAACGCTCTTCGCCACCTACCCATGTGCCGGCTACGAGTTGCGGGGTGAATCCCATAAACCAGCCGTCGGCATTGTAGTTGGTCGTACCGGTCTTGCCGCCGATATGCCCCCGGAGATTGTAGGGAGCGCCACGCAGGCGTGCGCCTGTACCGCTATCGACCACGTTGAGCAGCAGGGAGAGCATACGGTAGTATGCCAGCTCGGATATCACCTCGGAGTGAGTGGTGGTGAATTCCGATATGATGTTGCCGTTGGAGTCGGCGATGGCAGTGACGAATATCGGGGTGGAGAGTATGCCGCCATTGGCGAAGGCGGTGTAGGCGCTTACCATTTCACGCACTGATACGTCGGCGGTGCCGAGGCAAAGCGAAAGCACCGGCTCGAGATGTGCGGTGATGCCGAAGTCCTGCATCGTCTTTACCAGAGCTTCCGGCGAGAGCTCGCTGATGAGCCGGGCGGAGATCCAGTTGTTGGAGTTGGTGAGCGCCCATTTGAGGTCGACCATATCGCCTACACGGGCATTACCGGAGCGCGGACGCCAGGGACGGCCGTTGACGGTGAGGTCGGGCATCGTGTTGGAATACATATCGCAGGGTGTGTGTCCCTCCTCCATGGCGTATGTGTAGAGGAAGGGTTTGACCGTAGAGCCGATCTGACGGCGGCCGGTCGACACCATGTCGTATTGGAAGAAGTTGAAGTCGGGGCCTCCGACGTATGCTTTCACGTGACCGTTGACGGGATCCATAGCCATAAAGCCAGTGCGGAGCAGATGCTTCTGATACATCAGGGAGTCGTAGGGGGTCATCACCGTATCCACTACTCCTTTGTAGGTGAAGAGCTTCATCTCGTGAGGCTCATTGAAGGTGGCGCGTGCTTCCTCGGGCGTCTTGCCGGCCTTGATGAGATTGCGGTAGCGCTCGGTCTGCTTTATGGCATTGTTGATCAGATGATGTACGCGTACTTCCGAAACTTCGGTGCGGTTGGATGAGTAAGGTGCAGTGGATGAGCCCTTCTTCTCGCGGAAGAAGGCAGGCTGCAGATAGCCGCCGAGGTGTTCGGCTACGGCATCTTCGGCATACTGTTGCATGCGAGAGTCGATGGTGGTGTATATGCGCAGGCCGTCGGTGTAGATATCGTATTTCGAGCCGTCGGGCTTTGGATTCTTCTCAATCCATCCATAGAGAGGATTGCGCACCCACTCTGCGGAGTCGGTGACGTACTGAGCCATTTCCCATCCGCGGTAGTTGCTGCGATCGGGCTTCTTGGCGCGTAGCATGCGGCGCAGTTCTTCGCGCAGATATGGCGCGATTCCCTCTTTGTGGTCAACACGGTGGAAGTCGAGCTCGATCGGCAGCTGCTTGAGTGAATCGGCTTGCTGCTGAGTGAGCTTGTCGGCTTTGACCATTTGGTCAAGCACTACATTGCGGCGCTCGAGAGTGCGCTCAGGGAAGCGCACGGGGTTGTAGATGGCGGGATTTTTCACCATGCCTACGAGCATTGCCGATTCCTGTATGTTGAGGTCTTTGGGGAGCTTGTTGAAGTAGACCTGAGCCGCGGAGCGTATGCCTACGGCATTGTAGAGGAAGTCAAACTGATTGAGATACATCTTGATGATCTCCTCTTTAGTGTAGAAGCGCTCGAGCTTCACGGCTATCATCCACTCTATCGGCTTCTGGAAACCGCGCGCTATCATGCCGGAACTTTCGGGGGAGTAGAGCTGCTTGGCGAGCTGCTGAGTGATGGTGGAGCCGCCGCCGGCGGAACGGTCCATCATAAGCATGGTCTTGAAGCCCACGCGCATAAGGGCGCGGAAGTCGATGCCTGAGTGGTCCTCGAAGCGGGAATCCTCGGTGGCGATGAGGGCGTCGACTACGTTGGGCGAAATCTCGTCGTAGTCGGCATACACGCGGTTGCCGGTATTACGGAAGTATCGACCCATCTCCTTGCCGTCGGCAGTGTAGATGATGGAGGCAAAGCGGTCGGTGGGGTTGCGGAGTTCCTCCACGGGGGGCATATAACCGATTATGCCGTTGTAGATTAAGATAAAGAAAAGCAGGACCGCCAACATAAGCGAGCCAAACACTATCCACATCAGTCGGATAATTCGGCGATCGCGATCGGGCTTTGTTTCATTCTGGTTATCCATAGGCTTTTATGGTATGCTGAAAGGATAAAGTCGGTATTATTGGAATATTATACAAAGATATGAAAAATCCTTTATCCGAGCAAATCAAATTTTGCTCCGCTAAAGCGAAGTACCCGGACAAAAAAAGTGAGGGCGCTGGTGGCTGATCTGACTACCTGAACAGCGCCGAAGTATAGTAAAATCTCGATGCGCGATTAATAGATAGCCTTGACCGTAATTGAGGCCGCTACGTTTGATATGCGTAACGGCCTCAATTGTTTATCGTACAGCTGGTGGATCAAAGGGCGAGGAAGCGCTCGACGTCGAGTGCTGCGCGGCAACCGCTGCCGGCGGCGGTGATGGCCTGACGATAGTGGGGGTCGGCTACGTCGCCGGCTGCAAATACGCCTTCTACGTTGGTGGCGGTGGAGTGGCCGTCGGTGATGATGTAGCCTTGCTCGTCGAGGTCGATCTGCCCCTTGAATATGTCGGTATTGGGTTTGTGACCGATTGCAAGGAAGAAGCCGTCGAGGGCTACGTCGTTGTGCTGCTCAAGGTCGGTGCCTTTGTTTTCCACGAGGTGTGCGCCTTCGAGGAATTCCTCGCCGTAGAGGCCGGCGGTGTTGGTATTGAATAGGACGCGGATGTTGGGCTTGTCGAGCACGCGCTGCTGCATCACCTTGGATGCGCGCAGATGATCCTTGCGCACGATCATGAATACGTCGGATGCGATGTTGCTTAGATAAAGTGCTTCCTCGCAGGCGGTGTCGCCGCCGCCAACTACGGCTACGCGTTTGCCTCGGTAGAAGAAGCCGTCGCATGTGGCGCAGGCTGATACGCCGAGACCCATGTATTTCTGCTCGTCGGGCAAGCCGAGGAATTTGGCGCTTGCGCCGGTGGAGATGATCACGGATTGAGCTTCGATCTCGTCGCCGGAGTCGGTGATGGCCTTGAAGGGACGCTTGGAGAAGTCGACGCTGGTGATGATACCGGAGCGAACGTCGGCGCCGAAGCGGATGGCCTGACGGCGGATGTCGTCCATCAACTGTGTGCCTGTGGTGCCTTCGGGATAGCCGGGGAAGTTTTCTACTTCGGTGGTGATGGTGAGCTGCCCGCCGGGCTGATGGCCTTCATACAATACGGGATTGAGGTTGGCGCGCGAGGTGTATAGAGCTGCTGTATAGCCGGCAGGGCCGGAGCCGATGATGAGTACGTTGGTCTTGATTGTTTCCATAATTGGTGTATGAGGTGTAAGAGTTAGTGGATTATCGGAGATCTACGATTTCCGCCTTTGGGTAGCGGGCCTTGGGAAAACGGAATGCGTTTATGTTAAGGCTTTTGCCTACGGATATGCTCGTGATGGTGATGCTCATTTTTTGCCCGGATTTCATGGTGAGGTCAATGCGGGAAGGGAGCATGGTGGAGGTGGTGAGCGTGATGGTGGCCGATTGGATTTCGGCTGTCTTGGACTGAGCGGTGAGGGCTACGGTCTTTGAGGTCTTGTCGGACTTCACGAGTCGGGCATTGTAGCCGCGCTGAAAGGTGGAGATTACGGCAAAGGGGTTGACCTGCTGCAGCTCGTCGGCCGTGGGCTCGGAGATGCTCACTTCATTTTCCTGCGGCAGATAGGTCCATTGGGTAGTGCCGTCGTACCACGTGAGGAGCTGAGGCGCGGAGATATGAAACCGCTGGCCGGAGAAGAGCATTTCGCCGGTGGCTGTGCCGTTGTCGGTGGTCATGCTGTAGTAGACCGATACAGAGGGTGCCGACGAGAATCGCCCGGCAGCCCTGGCTATGATGTCGGACGCACTTTCCGCAGCGCTAACGGCGGAGGTGCCTGCAAGGAGGATTGTGAGGAGTAGCAGTATCTTTTTCATTGTCGTACGATTGAATAACAAGTGGAGGGGCATCATTGTTTGAGGCGGATGAGGAGGTCCTCAAACTGGATGATGTCCATGAGTACGTCGCGCATCTTGGCGCCGTTGGCGGGGCCGACTACGCCGTGGTAGCAAAGCTGGTCTACGATCTTGCCGGCACGGGGGAAGCCTATGGAGAGGCTTCGCTGGATGCCGGTGGTGGAGCACTGTCCCTGGGCTATGACCATACGGCCTGCCTGCTCGAAGAGGCTGTCGAGCGCGCCCGAAGGATCGCCGGGTGTGCCGCCACCCGCATCGTCGGCGGGTGCGTCGGGAAGTTCGTAAGCTGTAGCATAGCCCTGCTGCGAGGAGATGGATTCGCACACGCGCTCCACTTCGTCGGTGTCGATGAATGCGCACTGCACGCGGTCGATGACGCCGTCGCGCGAAATGAGCATATCGCCTTTGCCGATAAGTTGCTCGGCACCCGGGCGGTCGAGGATGGTACGCGAGTCGTTCATCTGCGTCACTCGGAAGGCCATACGTCCGGGGAAGTTGGCTTTGATAGTACCGGTGATCACATTGACACTCGGGCGCTGAGTGGCGAGAATCATGTGTATACCCACGGCACGCGCCTTGGCGGCGATACGAGAAATGGGGTTTTCCACCTCCTTGCCTGCCTGAATGATGAGGTCGGCAAACTCGTCGATCACTACAATGATGTAGGGCATGAAGCGATGGCCTTTCTCGGGATTAAGGCGGCGGGATATGAATTTCTTATTGTATTCTTTCAGGTCGCGTACGCCAGCCAATGATAGGAGTTCATAGCGATTGTCCATCTCTATACACAGCGAACTGAGCGTGGCCACGACTTTCAGTGGATCGGTGATCACGGCCTTCTCCTCGTCGGGGAGTTTGGCGAGGAAGTGTCGTTCGAGGCAGCGGTAGAGGCTGAATTCCACCATCTTGGGGTCGACGAGCACGAATTTTACTTCGGCGGGGTGCTTCTTGTAGATGATGGATGTGATGATGGTGTTGAGACCTACCGATTTACCCTGACCGGTGGCGCCGGCCACGAGCAGGTGAGGCATTTTGGCAAGGTCGGCCACATATACATTATTGTCGATGGTGACACCCATGGCGATGGGCAGATCGGCGGTGGATTCGTGGTAGGCTTTGGAGGAGAGAATGGAACGGATACTAACGACGCGCTTGCGCTTATTGGGAACCTCCATGCCGATAGTGCCTTTGCCCGGCATAGGGGCGATAATGCGTATACCGATAGCTGCGAGGCTCATAGCCATATCGTCGCCGAGACGCTTGATCTTGGAGATGCGTACACCTTCGGCCGGCACGATTTCATAAAGAGTGATGGTGGGGCCTACAGTGGAGTGGATGCTTGCGATCTCAACGCCGTAGCTCTGGAGTGAGCGGCGGATGTTCTCGCGATTCTCCTCCTGCTCGGCTTCATCTATCGGGTTTTGGTTGTCGATACGTTCCTGCAAGAGGTCGAGTGACGGGAAGCGGTAGTGCGACAATTCGGCCGTGGGATCGTAGGCGTCGGTATCAAATGTCTCCGCAGTCTCGATTTCGGGGACGACTGTGGTCTCTATGATGGGGGCGGTATCTGATGTAGCAGGCAAGTCGGACAAGTCTGATGGGTCGGAAGAATCCGAGTGGTCGATGAGGTCGGAGGGCTCATCTATGGGGGCTTCTATGGTTGGGGCTACAGCTTCGGGGAGATCGTTGACGACGGGTAGCGGCTGCACGGGGATTTCTTCGGGGACTTTTACAGGGTCTTCAGCCGGGATTTGGGGTAACTGATCGGACAAGTCTGACGAGTCGGACTTGTCGGTGGCCTCTGAAGCAGGAGCGGGCTCTTGAACCGGTGCCGGTGTGGGATCGGGAGCGGCATGTGCTTCAGCAGCGGCTTCGCGCGATGCGTAGTAGCGCTTTTCGAGCGCTTCTTTCTTGTTGCGCCACAGTCGGCTTACGAAGCTCAGAGTATTCTTTACCGGCTTGATGAATATGAGCACAAGCATAGTGAGCATGAGCAAGCTGACGCCGATAGCCGCGAAGATCGAAGCATTGTCGACGAGTACTTCATTGATATACAATCCGTGTTCGCCGCCAAGCAGTGCATGGCTCGGGAGCAGCCAGGATATGAGGCCACCGATTATAGATATCGCGATGGCTGATATGAGCGACTTGAATGTGAGCGTCCAGAAGCGGAAGCGGTGGAGCTTGACGAGCGACATGCCCAGCGCCAGCACATAAAATATCACTATGAAGCCGCCGAGTCCGAGCCAGCGGTACATGATAAGGTGCGACATGAAGGCTCCGAACCATCCGGCGCTGTTTTCCACGCCGTCGTGCGACGCTGCGATAGCCGAGGTGGTCTGATTCTGCACTATGCTCTGGTCGGCGCTTCCGGAGGTGATGGCCGATATGGAAGCTATGAGCATATAAGTGGCTGCAAGCAGGAGGAATACTCCGAAGAATATGCGCCAGCGGCCGTCGCCGAAGATTTTGCCCAGCGTCATACCCTCATCCTCTTCACTCTCTCCTGCTACAGCAGGCTGCGGTTGAGGCTGGGGAATGGGTTGTGGCTGAGGTTGGGGGATGGGTTGAGGTTGAGGCTGGGAAACCGGTTGGGGTTGCTGAGGAGCGGCCGCCTGTGGGCCAGGATTGGGGGCGGGTTGCCAGAACTCTGTGGTCGATGTGGTGTATGTCGGCGTCTGCTGCGGCTGAGGTTGGGATTCTTCGCTCAGGCGCGATGGGTTAATATTGTCGAAGTCGTTGATCATGATTGGTAGAGGAGTGAAAAAATGTGTGTTTTGATCAGAGGGCAGCCAAAGCGGCGATGGCATCCTTAGGCGATGGGTTGGCAAACACATAGTTGCCGGCCACAAGGATGTCGGCTCCGGCCTCTACGGCTTTGCGGCCTGTCTCGAGGTTGATGCCTCCGTCGATCTCAATGAGCGCATGTGAGCCGGTGGCTGCGATAAGAGTCTTGAGTTCGCGGAGCTTGGTGAGGGAGTGCTCGATGAATTTCTGGCCGCCAAAGCCGGGATTGACTGACATGAGCAGTACCATATCGAGATCGGAAATGATGTCGACGAGTGAACTCACGGGTGTAGCGGGATTGAGGGTCACGGCCGCCTTCATGCCGCAATCCTTGATATGCTGCACTACGCGGTGGAGATGCAGGCAGGCCTCCTGATGCACATTCATTATCGAGGCGCCGCAATCGCGAACCTGAGTGACGTAGCGACCCGGGTCGGTGATCATAAGATGCACGTCGAGCGGCTTGTCGGTGAGATTCTTAAGGCTGTTGATCACCGGAAATCCGAATGAAATGTTGGGAACGAACACACCGTCCATCACGTCGAGATGAATCATCGACGCCTCGGAGGCATTGAGCATTTCCATCTCGCGGTCGAGACATGAGAAGTTGGCTGACAGGAGCGAAGGCGATACTTGAGTCATGAATGTAGCTCTTTGGGCTTGAAGAAATTGTAGATGATGATACCGACACAGACGGCGGCTATGGCCAGGCCAGCATAGGTGAGATATACGTTGTAGTGCTCGATATATTCGAGGAGCCGGTCGGGTGTCACGACGGTGCCGAGCCAATAGCCGAGGGCCGCGAGCACGGAGTTCCATACCAGGGCGCCAAGCGATGTGAACACCATGAATTTCACGAGGTTCATTTTTGCCAGACCTGCGGGGATGGATATGAGCTGACGCACCGCGGGGATCAGTCGGCCGATGAAGGTGGATATGGCTCCGTGGTCGTCGAAATAGCGCTCTGCCTTGTCGACCTTGGCCCGATTGATAAGGCAGGCGTGGCCGATGCGGGAATCGGCGAATCGGTAGACGAGCGGACGTCCGATCCAAAGCGACAGACCATAGTTGATCAATGCGCCAATCAGGGCACCGGCTGTGGCTACGAGGAGTATCATGAGGATATTGACGTCGTGGCGCGTGCATGCCAGATAGGCAGCCGGGGGTACAATGACTTCCGACGGGAAGGGGATAAATGAACTTTCGATGATCATGAATCCCAGCACCAGCAGATACACCATGGCCGGTGTAGCCTCGAGGAATTCGTTAACGATACCGGCTGTATCGAATAGGGCGGATGTGAGTATCAAGCATTCGGACATAATAATGGCTGATTGGGTATGCAAATTTACCCATTATTTTGTACTTTTCAAATACCTGAATAGAGATACACTACATAGCCTATGTAGCAAGCCACCATGAGTATGCCCTCGGCGCGGGTGATGGTGCGGTGGCCGTAAAACCATCCGCAGAGCCAGAATAGCAGGGCGGCACCTGTCATCACGAGCAGGTCCACAATACCGATCGAGCCGAAGCTCAGGGGAGTGACGGTGGAGGTGATGCCGAGCACGAAGAAGATGTTGAAGATGTTGGAGCCGATCACATTGCCTATGGCCATGCCGGGATAGCCTTTGAGAGCTGAAGCCACGGATGTGGCGAGTTCGGGCACAGATGTGCCTATGGCGATGATGGTTAGGCCGATAAGTGCGTCGCTCCAGCCGAATGCTTTCGCTATGCCTACCGCTCCGTCGACAAACCAGTTGCCGCCGAGAATCAGTACGCCCAGACCTCCGACGGTGTAGATCAGTGCGCGCCACACGGGCATCTCCTGCTTTTGTGCGCCATCTTTGGCTACGGGATCCGACGGTTGTGCCGACCGCGCCGACTGGACAGTGTGGCGCATGAAGAGGATGAAGAAGATGAGCAAAAGCAGACCGTCGACGCGCGACAGGAGCATGGGGGAGCCGTCGAGCCACGGCGAGCAGCCCATAATGAGCAGTACGACCGAAGCAAGTATCATGATCGGCATTTCGGATGTAAGCACTCCGCGCTCTACGGCGATAGGACGGATCAGAGCCGTAATGCCTATGATGATAAAGATGTTGGCGATATTGCTTCCCACGATGTTGCCTATGGCTATCTCGGTGCTTGCGGTGAATGCGCCGGTGAGCGATACCACGAGTTCGGGGGCACTGGTCATCATCGACACAATGGTGAGACCCACGATGAAATCGCTAAGCCCCATGCGCTTGGCTATGGAAGCAGAACCGTCGGTGAGGAAATTGGCTCCAACAAGTACGAGGAGCAGACCGATCACGAAGAGGGTGATGTGGAGTATCATATTATATTACAGGATTCAAACAGTTGGCGGTAATAGTCGGCTTTCTTTTCGAGCGCGAGGGGATAGGCCCGCGAAGTGGAGGGCATACGCCACAACTGCAGCCCGTGGGCGTCGCGCACCATGCAGCCCATCTTCGGAGCCTCGGTGCCGGTGAGCGAGGCCACTACCTCGGCTGCCTTTTCGCCAGTGGTAGCTACGGCCACGCATTGCGGCATACGAGCCAAAAGAGCGTCGAGATCCACAGGCCGGATAATTTCAAGAAATTTATCCGAGGCGTTGCCTTTCAGGCGTCGGATCTGCCGGCCGGTATCGTTGAGCGCTATACCCTTGTCGGTAAGCATCTGCTTGATGCGGTCGAGGCGGAAGGTGCGCGTCGCTGTGTCGTAGTAGGCATATCGGTCGCCTTCCATTATCAGTCCCATCATGAACCAGAAGTCGTTGGTGCGGTTGGGGTAGTAGAAATCCATGCTCCAACGGTTGGGCGTAGGAGGGAACGTGCCCATGACGAGCACTTTCGCGCCTTCGGGTATAAACGGGGGCCACGGATGGGTTTCGATTGGGAGATGGTCGGCGGTCATAACTTTTTCAATAGGTATATATTCCCAACAACGGCCACGGACCATTGATGGTTCGCAGCCGTCGGTATGGTTGGATCTCAGGGAGAATATTAAGCCTTGACGCGGGAGATATAGGAGCCGTCGCGGGTGTCGACCTCGATCATGTCGCCTTCGTTGACGAAGAGGGGCACGCGCACTTCGGCACCGGTCTCAAGAGTAGCGGGCTTGAGAGTGTTGGTGGCGGTATCACCCTTGAGGCCGGGCTCGGTGTAGGTGATCTTAAGCACGGTCTTGATGGGCATTTCGGCGTAGAGCACGGTTTCGGTCGAAGCGTCGGTGACTACTTCCACGCTGTCGCCTTCCTTCATATAGGGAGCGCCGGTCACGAGTTCCTTGTTGATGGGAATTTGCTCGTATGTCTCGGTGTTCATGAATATATCGTCGGCACCGTCGGCATAGAGATACTGGAAGGGGCGACGCTCTACGCGTACGTCCTCGAGCTTCTCGCCGATGTTGAAGCGACGTTCGATTACACGGCCGTCGACTACGTCTTTGAGCTTGGTGCGCATGAAAGTGTTGCCTTTACCGGGCTTTACGTGAAGGAATTCCACGCAGAAATAGAGACGGCCGTCCATACGGATGCAGGTGCCGTTCTTGATGTCTTGAGCGTTGATCATATTTTATATTATAAGTGTTGATTTCCGGGCGCAAAGGTAATCAAAAACAATAAATTTCGCAAAAAGTAGAGCATGTCGTCGTAAAAATCGGCGGAAAAGCGCTACCTTTGCACGGTTTTCACGATAGAAAGCCCGCTTATCACTACACATAGACTTAATTTCTATCGTATGCACAATATAAAAAGGGCTTGGCTCGAACTCAGCGACGGCACTATGATGCAAGGCTATAGTTTCGGCCATGAATCGTCGACAGCAGGCGAAGTGGTGTTCAACACCGCTATGACGGGCTATCCCGAAAGTCTTTCCGATCCATCTTACGAAGGCCAGATACTGGTCACCACTTATCCGCTCGCGGGCAATTACGGTGTGCCGCCGCGGGGGGAGCAGAATGCCGTGAGCAAGTATTACGAGAGCGATCATATCCATGCGCGTGCTATCGTGGCTCAGGACTATTCGTGGCAGCATTCCCATTGGCAGGCTGACCGTAGTCTGGCCGAATGGCTCCGCGAAGAGGGTATCCCCGGCATCTACGGCATCGATACCCGCGCGCTCACCAAGCATCTGCGCACCCACGGGTCGATGCTCGGCCGTATAGTAGTGGAGGGCTGTGAGCCTATCGACTTCTACAATCCAAATGAAGAGAACCTTGTGGCAAAGACAAGTTGTGGCGAGGTAGAGCATCACGGTGACGGCGACCGCCATGTGGTATTGGTGGACTGCGGAGTGAAGCATAATATAATAAGGTGCCTCACGCGCCGCAACGTGCGTGTGACCCGCGTACCCTGGGACTACGACTTCCTGAAGCTTGACTATGACGGCCTCTTTATCAGCAACGGTCCCGGTAATCCTGACTATGTGGACGTGACGGTGGAGAATCTGCGCCGTGCGCTCGCGCTCGACAAGCCGATATGTGGTATTTGTATGGGTAACCAGCTTCTTGCCCGCGCCGCCGGAGCAAGAATATACAAATTGCCGTTCGGCCACCGCAGCCATAATCAGCCGGTGCGCAGAGTAGGTACGGATCAGTGTTTCATCACTTCCCAAAACCATGGCTTCGCAGTAGATTCCGCATCGCTGCCGGCCGACTGGGAACCGCTCTTCGTGAATCTCAACGACGGCACCAACGAGGGTATCCGCCATCGCTCGAAGCCTTTCTTCTCAGCCCAATTCCATCCCGAAGCGTCGTCGGGTCCGAAGGATACAGAATTTTTATTCGATGAATTTATAGCAATGCTCTAATCCATATCAATATGCAGCAGACCAACCAACCTACCGCCTTCAAGCCGAAAGTGAAAAAAGTGCTCCTCCTCGGCAGTGGAGCGTTGAAAATCGGCGAGGCCGGCGAGTTCGACTATTCCGGCTCGCAGGCTCTCAAGGCCATGAAGGAAGAGGGAATCCATACAGTATTGATCAACCCGAATATAGCGACCGTGCAAACATCCGAAGGGGTGGCCGACACGGTCTATTTTTTGCCCGTGACGCCCGACTTCGTGGAGAAGGTGATAGAGCGCGAACGCCCCGATGGTATTCTGCTCGCTTTTGGCGGACAGACTGCGCTCAACTGCGGCGTGGAACTCTATCGCAGCGGTGTGCTGGAGCGCTACGGCGTGGATGTGCTCGGTACGCCCGTCACCACAATTATTGATACTGAGGATCGGGAACTATTCGTGGAGCGCCTCGATGAGATCAACGTAAAGACGATAAAGAGTGAGGCCGTAAGCACTATCGAGGAGGCACGCGAGGCGGCCGAGCGTCTGGGCTATCCCGTGATAGTACGCGCCGCTTACGCTCTCGGCGGCCTCGGATCCGGCTTCTGCGACGATGAAGCTCAGCTCAATGCCTTAGTGGAAAAAGCTCTGGCTTTCTCTCCGCAGGTGCTTGTGGAGAAATCGCTTAAGGGCTGGAAAGAGGTGGAGTATGAGGTGGTGCGCGACCGCTACGACAACTGTATCACCGTCTGCAATATGGAGAATTTCGACCCGCTCGGCATCCATACCGGCGAATCGATAGTGGTGGCTCCATCGCAGACGCTCTCCAATGAAGACTATCACTATCTGCGCAAACTGGCCATAAAGATTGTGCGTCACCTCGGTATCGTGGGCGAATGCAACGTGCAGTATGCGTTCGATCCCAATTCGATGGACTACCGTGTGATTGAGGTCAACGCCCGACTGAGCCGTTCGTCGGCTCTGGCATCGAAAGCCACAGGATATCCTCTCGCGCTGGTGGCAGCCAAGCTGGCGCTGGGCTACGGACTGTTTGAATTGCGCAATTCGGTGACACAGGTAACGTCGGCATTCTTCGAGCCGGCGCTTGACTACGTGGTGGTGAAGATTCCCCGCTGGGATCTCGGAAAATTCCAGGGTGTGCGCCGCGAGATCGGCTCGTCGATGAAGTCGGTGGGCGAGGTTATGGCCATAGGCCGAACGCTTGAAGAGGCAATACAGAAGGGTCTGCGAATGATCGGTCAGGGTATGCACGGCTTTGTGGAAAACCGCCGGATGCATTACGATGATCTTGACGCCGAACTGAGCCATCCTACCGACAGCCGTATCTTCGCCATAGCCGAGGCGATGCTTCAGGGCTACAGCGTGGAGCGTATCCACGAACTTACGAAGATCGACCGATGGTTTCTCTACAAACTGGCCAATCTGGTGTCGACGGCTCACGAACTCGAACGCTACAACACTCCCGACGAAATTCCGGCCGAACTTCTGCGTCTGGCCAAAGGGCAGGGCTTCAGTGACTTCCAGATAGCGCGCGCCTTGTGGCAGGATGCTCCCGGCAATACTATGGCGGCTAAGTCGGCCGCCGTAAGGCGTCGTCGTAAAGAGCTCTCGATCGTGCCCGTAGTGAAGCAGATCGATACCCTCGCGGCCGAATATCCGGCGATGACCAACTACCTGTATCTCACCTACAACGGTTCGACCAACGATGTGGACTATCTCCACGATCATCGCTCAGTGGTGGTGCTCGGATCGGGTGCTTACCGCATCGGGTCGAGTGTGGAATTCGACTGGTGCTCGGTGCAGGCGCTTCAGGCTGCCAAGAAGCAGGGGTGGCGTCCGGTGATGATCAATTATAATCCGGAGACGGTGTCGACCGACTATGATATGTGCGACCGCCTCTACTTCGACGAACTGACTTTCGAGCGCGTGCTCGATATTCTCGAACTCGAACAACCTCACGGCGTAATACTCTCCGTAGGCGGTCAGATACCCAACAATCTGGCTATGCGCCTCGATGCCGCCCGTGTGCCTATACTCGGCACTGATGCTTCGTCGATCGACCGCGCCGAGGACCGACACAAGTTCTCAGCGATGCTCGACAGTATCGATGTGGATCAGCCCCGATGGGCCGAGCTTACATCGCAGGCCGACATCAATGCTTTCATAGAGCGCGTCGGCTTCCCGGTGCTCGTGCGCCCGAGTTATGTGCTGTCGGGTGCGGCTATGGGAGTCTGCTCCAACGAGCGTGAACTCTCTCACTTCCTTTCGGCGGCGGCCAGCGTAAGCCCTGACCACCCCGTAGTGGTGACGGAGTTTGTGCAGGGTGCCAAGGAGATAGAGATGGATGCCGTGGCTGCGCAGGGCGAGATCAAGGTGTATGCCATATCGGAGCATATCGAATATGCCGGCGTACATTCGGGCGACGCCACTATCCAGTTCCCTCCGCAAAAACTTTACGTCGAGACTATCCGACGCATCAAGAAGATAAGCCAGCGCATAGCCAAGGAGTTGAATATCACCGGTCCGTTCAATATCCAGTTTCTTGCCAAGAATAATGACATAAAGGTGATAGAGTGTAATCTACGCGCATCACGCTCCTTCCCGTTTGTGAGCAAGGTACTGAAGATCAACTTTATCGATCTGGCTACCCGGGTGATGCTCGGAATGGATGTGGAGCGCCCCGAGCGCAGTGCCTTCGATCTCGACTATGTGGGTGTGAAGGCGTCACAGTTCAGCTTCTCGCGTCTGCAGGGTGCCGATCCGGTGCTTGGTGTGGATATGTCGTCGACGGGAGAGGTTGGCTGTCTGGCATCCGATCCCGGCGAGGCTCTGCTGAAGGCAATGCTTGCCGTAGGAGTGCGCATACCGGCTCCCGGCAGTGGAGTGCTGCTCTCGACCGGTACAGCCAAGCAGAAAGCGGAGATGCTTGAAGCGGCACGCGAACTCAGTCGCGCCGGCTACAAACTATATGCCACCGGCGGTACACATCGCTATCTCGAAAATGAAGGTGTGGAGGCTACACCGGTCTATTTCCCGTCGGAACCTGACCGTAAGCCGCAGGCTATCGATTTGCTCCACAGTCACGATATCGAGTTGGTCGTAAATCTCCCGAAGAATCTATCGGAAGGTGAGTTGACCAATGGCTATCGCATACGTCGCACAGCAATCGATCTAAATATCCCGCTGCTCACTAATGCACGCCTCGCTTCAGCTTTCATTAGCGCCTTCACCACCATCCCCGTCGAATCCATGGAGATAAAGCCCTGGGCCGACTACAAATAAAGGGGCAGTAAATGGTGGGGATAAAACTTTATGGTAAAAATGTCATTGTACGCTTTTCGTGCGGGGATTCCCGCCAATGCACGATGCACAATTCATGATGCACG
>JAIDTT010000035.1 GCA_029060545.1 Paramuribaculum sp.
TGTCCGGGGCGGCGGTAAATTTCGGGTGTGTTTTTGATGGTATGGGGCTGGAGGATAGAATGATGATGAGATTTTTTTTTACTCCGAGATTAGAGATTATAGGAGGGAGAGGATGATGGGGTCGGAGATGAGCCAGTGATTTTCGGGGATGTGGAGCTGTGTGCCGCGGAGTGTTAATTGGCCTATGTCGAGGCTATGGCGTGAGGCTGCTATGAGTTGTCGGGCTGCTTCGGTACCGAAGCGGTGTTCGTATTCTACCAAGTTCAGACCGGCTGAGCGACGGAGGCTCAACATTATGTATTCCTCTCGCTGTTCGTCTATGGTAAGGATCTCTTTCTGCTGATACTGCTGCCATCCGGACAGATAGCGGTGGAGTGATGATACGTTGGCGGTGCGGCGGCTCGTTCCGTCATAGCTATGTGCCGATGCTCCGATACCGAGATAGGGTGTGAAGTCCCAGTAGCGGGAGTTGTGTCGCGACTGCCGATCGGGTAATGCAAAGTTGGATATTTCATAATGGAGGTATCCGGCTTCGCGCAGTTCGTGGCAGAGTATGCGATACATTTCGTCGTTGGCTTCCTGCGTGGGTAGTTGGCAATCACCGCGTTGCACGCAGGTATATAATCGGGTGCCGGGTTCGAGCATAAGTGAGTATGCGGAGATGTGCGCAGGCCGGAGGGAGAGTACTCCCCGGATGGATTGGCGCCACGAATATATAGTCTGTCCAGGAATTCCGAACATCAAATCGACGGATGTATTGGGAAATGCTTCGATCAACCGGCGAGCGGCGGAGACGGCATCGGCGGCTGAATGACGCCGGCCTATAGCGGCGAGTTCGCTATCGTCGAGCGACTGGATGCCCATGCTGACGCGATTGACCGGGCTTCCGCTCAATAATTCGATGAGGGGCGAGTTGACATCTTCGGGATTCACCTCGATGGTATATTCCTCAATTTCGGGCCCAGACGGAAGCAGGCGGAAAAGTCGGAGGAGCTGATCGGCCGGCAGGATAGAGGGTGTGCCACCGCCGATGTAGACGGTGTGAACCGGTTCGCTGAGTTCACATCGACGGGTGTTCCATTCGTCGGTCAGGACTTCGATGTATCGGTCGATCATATCGCGATTCACACAAGAATAGAAATCGCAATAGCTGCATTTGGAATGACAGAAGGGGATATGTACGTATAGTCCGCTCAATATTTTGATTCTTTACGTTCGCAGATATCCTTAAACTGGCAGAACTTGCACGCATCGCTTGAGGGTGCCTGCGTGAACGGCACGTCGGGATCGAATAATTCGATGATCTTGCTCTCAAACATCGGCAGGAATTCCTCTATTACGTCGTGATAGTCGAGAATGGTCTGCTTGCCGATAACAAGCGGTTCGGCTTTCCTCTTCTGGGCTATCTTATTGACGCTATATATCATGGGTTGAATTGGGATATCGGTTCCCTTGGTCTGATTATAGAAGTGGCAATAGAGTATAAGTTGCAGAAATGCTTTTACTGAATGGTCGGCAAAGACGGCTTCCATCGACGGGGCTTTGAGGGCATCGCGCCCAGTCTTATAGTCGATAAACCGGATGGATTGCGGTGCGCTACTGTCGTCGCTTACACGAGCCTTGTCGATTCGGTCGACTCGCTGAAGGAAGTTGACAGATATAGAGTCGGTGACTTTTAGCGACCCCGTAAACTCGACCTCCGAGCCGATATACTCAAATGGGCAGAGTGTCAAATCATGCCGCAACATACCGATGATGGAGTCCTTCATTATCTCGGCGAGAATAAGTGATTCGCCGGAGAGGGGAGTGAGGAGCCCGGAGTCGGGGAGGCGATGGTATGTGCGGTTGATATTTTCAGTGATCAGTCGATCGATGGTGTGACTCTTCTTATCGAGGAGGGGTGAAAGCATCGATCCGGTGACGGTATACGGCTGTCCGGGAGCGGGTGCGAAGCTGTCGTAGATCTGCTGCATTACGTCGTGGATGATAGTACCGTATGTGCTATAGTCCATATAGTCGGTAAGTTCATCGTCGTCGTAATACCGCTCGATTTTCGAGAGATAGAATTCGAGTGGACAATTGATATATGTCTTGATGCTGCTGGCCGACAATGCACGTCCGCTTTCGGGACGGCGGAATTCGTCGAGTTTGGCCATGACCTCAGGAGTTTTGGAGATGGTGATGGGCAGGCTATCAAAAATCCGCGCGGTGAATGATGCCGTGGTATGGCGGATTCGGTCGCGACCGGCAATGTAAAGCAGTTGGGAGAGATAACGCGACATTTCATTATTACGGAGTCCGCCTACGTTGCGCGAGTCGTAGATAAGGGTGGCGGTGTGGGCACGCGATAGGAGCCGGTAGAAATAATAGGCGTAGATGCTCTCCTGAAAGTCGAGAGTGGCCATGCCGTAGTCGCGGCGCAGGGCATCTGAAATAAAGGAGCGGGTGTAGTGCTTTCGCGGGAATACACGCTCGTTAAGAGAGAGCATGATGACATTTTCAAAATCGAGAGCACGGGTCTCAAGCACGCCCATGATCTGAAGGCCGCACAAAGGTTCGCCGGAAAAGCGTACGCTGCCGGAAATCAATGTCCGCTCCACCAGTTTGAAGAATGCCGGTGTGTCGATGCGGATATCGTAATGGCGGGCGGCATCAAAGAGTTCGTTGACAGCCTCGGCATACGATTTGATAAAATTGAGCTGGAAGGCACTAACCGCTTCCGATGCGTGCTCGCTAAGCAGCGAGCAGATATCGATCAGGAGGTTGCGAATAGCCGTATTATCGGCCGAAGGCTCTATCGGGCGGAAGATGGCCTTAAAGTCGGGAGCGTCGGTGGCCAGAAAAGAGTATGGGACGTTGAAAAGCCGTGACTTGCGGATTTCGGCAGTCACACTATCAGCCTGTGCAGGCGAGACAGCCCGGATGGCAGGCGAGGATAGGATAGCTATGACATCTTCATAAAAGTAGAGAGTATCGCCATTTTTCTGACGAGCGTGAAGCCTGAGCGCTACGATAAGACGGAAGAGTGCCGCCATAGGATTGTAGCGCATCGGGAAGCCCATGGTGACATTGACGGCCGGAAACTCTCCGGGCAGTGAGTGGAGCATGGGGATGAGCAGGCTTTCGTTGGGGAGAACGACGGCTGTATCTATAGCATCGGAAGGATCGGGGATAGTGCCTTGGGCGACCATCTCTTTCAGACACTTTTCGGTGATCTTGACCTGTCCGATCTGCGAAGGGACGCCAATGATGTGTATATCTGGAAGATCGGTGATGGCTTCCTCTCCGAGATCGAAACGGGAGGGGAACATCTGCTGATTGCGCATCACGAATGTGGCTGCACGATTATGAGCATTGCGCATCATAGGCGAGTTACAATCCCAGTAGAAGTCGGCGAGCCCCATGCGCTGTAATTGCGAAAATATCTCTATCTCGGCCGTGGAGAGCACATTGAATCCGACGAATATATAGCGCTCAAATTCGGGATGAAATTCGAGGGGTGATTTGGGACTCAACATCCCGGCGGCCAGTCGCGAGAGATGCCCCGGCGACGCGAGTCCCTGAGCAGCAAGACTATCAGTGTAGGCATGGTAGAGGGGGGCGAGTATTTCCCATAGCCGGAAATACTTGGCCTTCGGGCTTGAATCGCCGTAGTCGATATGATTCCAGAAGCGGTCGTCGGAATCGAATCCGGTATTGTCGAAGCATTCGTCGCCCCAATAATGGCGAAGCAGTTCGCGCTGCTCGTCGCTGAGATAATTGGCTGATATCTCGCGCAGTCGCTTGACGTTGACAAAGAGCGCATCGGGATCGACAAGGTAGCGGTCGACGTCGTTGAAATCACTGATGAGCATATCGGCCCAGAATACAAAGCGGTCGAACTCAATATCGCTGTCGGTAATCGTGCGGTATTCGCTGAAGAGTGTAAACAGCATATCGAAGCGGGTGGCTTCGGTGAGATCGGACAGTGATGATGTGAAGTCGGTGATATTGCTTATCTCCGGCATGAGGACAACGGAGCCGGAGAGCTCCTTTCTCAAATAATCCTCGAAAAATAGTCCGCTTCGCTTGTTGGGGAATATGAAGCAACATCTGTGAAGCCGATCTCTTTCATTGGCGGCATAAGCTTTTGCAACGAGTTGAAGGAAAGGCGTCATCGTGGCACAAGTAGAATGATTACTTTAATAGCTACGTCGAAGTTCACGATCTTGCCGTTGCCGTTGGCGAGAATGTCGGTTTTGGCTTTTTCAAAGGTTGCGATGAGCTTTTCGACATTCTTCTCTGTAATGAACCGGGCAAAGCGGGATGAGAAGGTGTTTTCCTCCGAATTCATATAGTTGAGTTCGGGATGACCGAGGCGGTATATAAAGTTCTCGCGCATCAGGCGGATGCAATTGTCGTAGAATTTGGCCTCTTTTTCGCGGCCGAGCTCCGTGATGGTCTCGCTCCACGCTTTTAGTTCCTTGACATTGCGCTGATAGGCCAAGCGCATTAGGGATACAAACAGGTCGAAATTAAGCTTGGCGTCTTTGGGCTGCTGAAGGATTTCAAATGCTTTCGTCATAACACCGTCGGCATTATGGGCCACAGCCATAGCGTCGGCTCCGTTGAGCCCGTAGACTGACGACAGATAGTCGGCTATAGTAGCGTCGGGGAGCTTGCTTACCTTGATGCGCTGGGTGCGGGAATAGATTGTGGGGAGTATGGCGTCGGGCTTGTCGGATACCATTATGAAGTATGTGTTTTCAAATGGCTCTTCGATAAGCTTGAGCATCTTATTGGCAGCATCGAGGTTGAGCTTCTCCGGGAGGTAGAAGATGACGATCTTCTCTTCGGAAATATGGGATGTGAGCGACAAGGAGCGCATCAGGGCAGAGCTCTCGGTGACATAGATGATGGGATTGGCATTTTTCTTTGAAAATGTCGATGCCCACTCATTGAAGTCCATAAAGGTGCGTCCGTCGAGAAATTCGATCCACCGATCGCGGTAATCATCTGAAATCGGAGCGCTCTGAGCTCCATCCGATTTGACTACGGGGAATACAAAAAGCAGATCGAGATGATTCATCGACTGATGAAGCCGGCATGACTTACATTCGCCACACGAGTCGCCGTCGGGCGTGGGGTTCTGACAATGTATGTATTGGGCAAAAGCGCGTGCCAGAGATAGCTTGCCGACTCCGGCCGGACCTTCAAGAAGGAGGGCGTGGGGAATGCGGCGTTGCTGCTTCATCTCGCGCAGTCGGCGTTTGATATTTTCGTGACCCGGTATATCGCTGAATTTCATCGCGTTGTTGAGATGTATTGAAATCGGTTGACTATTGAAATACAAAGATAATGAATTCAGCCAATATTTCAAATATTGTAGATTAGCGCCAAAAAGGCTAAATTTGCAAATATGAAAAGCAAATCAAGCATTTATCGAATAATATGCCTGAGCCTGTTGATCTGCCGGCTTGCCCTTCCGTCGGATGCCATTGCCGTGCCTCAGATCATGAAAGAGCAGCCTGAAGAGGTGTATTGCGATTCGGTGGATGGCATAAAGGCGAAAGCAATAGGAATATATATAGAGGAGGTGGCTACCGGGAAGGTGGTGTATGACGTAAATGGCGAAGTGCCGATGGTGCCGGCGTCGATCACCAAAGTCGTTACGGCGGCTTCTTATTTCAGCAAGGATGATATAAACCGACAATTTATAACGAATGTCTACCTTGATGGTGTGGTGTCGGACTCGGTGCTAACCGGCAATATAATAATAGCCTGCGATGGGGATCCTACGCTTGAATCCAAACATTTCAAGGGGCAAGCGGGTATGCCTGATTCTGTGGCCACGGCGCTTAAACGCAGGGGAATCACACGGATTATGGGGCGCGTGATTGTAGAACGCCCGGATTGGATCGGGAGCACCCAGCCAAAGGGGTGGGAGAGTGCCGACTTCACTTGGGGCTATGGTGCCGGTTATCAGCCGGTGAATTTTGCCGACAACACTATGACCGTGACTTTGAACCGCAACGAGATGCCGGAGTGTAATCCATGTTCGCCCGGCTCTACATTTAAGCGAGTTGCCGGTAAGGGAAGCCGAGTGGAACGGAAGAGAGATTCGGCCGAGTACACATTTTCGCACTCGGGTAAGAAACCGAATGTGACTACGATAGCCAACGGCGATCCGGAAAGCTCACTCATATACGCTGTCATAAAGAGTATAGAGAGCGAGGGGATCGAACTGGAGGAGGATGATGCGGCTACCGAATCGTCAGGGCGGGAGCTACTGCTTACCCATAGATCGGCCCCAATGGGTGAGATACTTGAAAGTCTTTTACTTAGGTCTGACAATATGATGGCTGAGGCTATGCTGCGGCAGTTGGCTCCCGGCGAATCACGTGCTGATGCATTGGCTGAGCAAAAGAAGATGTGGTCAGCGCGGGATATCGATTACCGGGATATCGTGATAGAGGACGGCAGCGGCCTGTCGCGTACGAACAGAATCACACCATATTTTATGGCTGATGTGCTGATATGGATGCTTGAGAACCGCGATGACTTCATGACGTTTTGCAACTATCTGCCATTATCGGGTAAGTCGGGCACATTGCGGTCATTTCTCAAGGATACTCCGCTCGAAGGCAGGCTGAGAGCAAAGACCGGCAGTATGAACGGAGTGCAATGCTATGCAGGATATGCTACTGATGCGTTAGGAGTGCCGACACACATAGTCGTAATAATGGTAAACGGATTTGAATGCGACCGAGCGGTATTAAAAAAGCATCTCGAAAGGGTGTTGATTGAAAAGATTGGCTAACTTTGCAATTGTCAAAATCAAAATAATCTTATATGTCAAGTAAGTCAGAACAGTTATTGCCATTGTGCTACGAAATAGAGGGTCTGCTTTGTCTGATCAACCAACGCAATTCGGATGTACCGGAAGGTGTGTATCAGATGATTAAGGATAAAATTAAAGTGCTTGCCGAGGAGGTAGACGCGCTTACGCCTGTTGATGCTCAGGCTGAGGATGATACCACTCAGTCTGAGGATATTCCGGTGTCGGAGACTATGCCAGAAGTGGAACCGGAGTTGTCGGCAGCTGATGAAGAGGCGATAGCTGACAGCGCTCTGATGGAGGCGGAAGAGGATGCAGATCCGAGTGACGCGCCTGCGGTAGAGGAAGTTGATGTAGAGCAGCCCGCTGAGGAACGGCCGAAGAAACGCATGCTCGATCTTCCGGTGATCTCAAAATTTCAGATCAATTACTTCTCTGTAAATGACAGATACCGCTTCAGCCGTGAGTTATTTAACGGCGATATGGCGGAGATGGAGGAGACCCTCGACGTGATCTCGCGCCTTTCGTCGGCCGAGGAAGTAGTGGACTATCTTGCCAATGATCTGTGCTGGGATCCGGAAAGTGATACGGTGAAAGATTTTGTGTCGATAGTATTGTCGAATAAGCAATAAGCTGAAGATGGGTATTCTGTATGTAGTGCCCACGCCGGTGGGTAATCTGTCGGATATGACCCCTCGGGCAGTGGAGACGCTCAAGAACGTATCGCATATATTGGCGGAGGACACGCGCACTTCGCGTCAGCTCCTTGATCACTTCGGCATAACTACGTCGATGTCGAGCCACCATAAATATAACGAACATGCTACTATAGAGCACGTAGCATCGCGTATAGAGGCGGGCGAGGATATTGCTCTGATCAGCGATGCCGGCACTCCGGGTATTTCCGACCCCGGCTTTCTGCTATCAAGAGAATGCCGCAAGAGGGGGATAGAGGTGATAACCTTGCCGGGGCCAACTGCTTTTGTCCCGGCGCTGGTGGACTCAGGACTACCTATCGACCGGTTTACATTCGAGGGCTTTCTGCCCCAGAAGAAAGGGCGCGAGACGCGACTTGCTGAAATAGCCCAAAATGCCGTAACGACGGTAATATATGAGTCGCCGCTCCGTCTGGTTAAGACACTGACTTCTCTGGCTGAGCATTGCGGCGCGGACAGGCAGGCAAGTGTGTCGCGCGAGATATCAAAGTTGCACGAGACTACCTGTCGCGGAACGCTTGCTGAACTTATAGAGCATTTTACAGCCGAGGCTCCCCGAGGTGAGATCGTAATAATCCTCGGACCAAAGGAAAAGAGAAGCACAGAGCATAAGAATAAATATCGCGAAACCGAATAAATGAATTATTAATATGAAAGTTAGATTATCTCATTGGGCTGTACTCCTTTGTGCAGCAGTTATGATCGGATGTAACGACGGAGGCAAGACTGCTACAGACCAAAGCAGTTATGCCGGCAATAATGATGAACCGCTTACCGAGGCTCAGGCTCAGGAGCGGCTCATAGATCTGTTTAACAAGATATCTTCGGATATGGAACAGATCAAAGGACTGGAACAGCAGATGGATGGAGCGTCGACAGATGGTGTGACTCCCACTGAAATTCAGATTGATATTCAGACGCTTCAGGCTGAGCTCGATGCCCGTCGCGCAGAGGTTGAGGCTCTGAAGGCACAGCTGTCGAAAAGCGGAAGAGAAAATACCCGTCTGCTTACGATGATTCAGAATCTGGAGTCGCAGATAAAGGCAAACGAGACTACGATAGCGGACCTCACCAATCAATTGTCGGAGGCAAACGTAAGGATCGAATCTCTTTCGGGTACTGTTGACGAACTTAACCAGACGGTAGAAAACGTAACCAATGAGTTGGGACAGGCTAAGGAGGAAAATGCAACAATGCAGCAACAGAATGCCGAACTTGACGAGCAGGCCAACCGATGCTACTACGTTATAGGCAGTTCGTCGGAATTAAAGAAACATAATGTAACTCAAGGCGGTTTCCTGAAAAAGACTAAGGTGAAGGGTGACTATGTAGACAACTCCTACTTTACGGCTGCCGACCGCCGAGCCCTGACACACATCCCGACACATTCGAAGAAGGCTAAAGTGCTGTCGTCACAGCCTGTTGACTCTTACAGTATTACTGATGACGCATCGGGCAACAAGGTGGTGAACATCCTCAATCCCACACGCTTCTGGGGTACGATGAATTATCTTGTGATTCAGGTCGATTGACAAAGGTACAATAAGGATAGTGAAGGTAGTGGTTTTACAAAAAAATCACTACCTTTGTACATTAATTTAAAAAGTGCTTCCCAATGGGATTTTTTAAGATATTTTCTAAGGAAAAAAAGGCGACACTCGACAAGGGTCTGGAGCGCACAAAAACCGGCATATTTTCTAAAATCGGTCGAGCATTGGCCGGCCGTACCACAATAGACGATGACTTTCTTGACTCGCTGGAGGAGATCTTCATTACGTCGGATGTAGGTGTGGACACGACTCTTAAGATAATCGACCGTATTCAGAAACGCGTAAAACGTGATAAATATCTCAACTCGTCGGAACTGAACCGAATGCTGTGTGAGGAGATTACCGACTTGCTCGTAGAGAGCGGCAATACAGATAGTGAGAATAAGGCCGACTTTGATTTGCCAAAATCGGATGAACCGCACGTGATATTGGTAGTGGGTGTGAATGGCGTGGGCAAGACCACGACAATAGGCAAACTCGCTATGCAGTATCGCAAAGCCGGAAAGAGCGTGATGCTCGGTGCTGCCGACACTTTCCGTGCGGCGGCTGTGGATCAGCTTGAGATCTGGGGCGAGCGTGCCGGTGTGCCGGTAGTCAAGCAGCAGCTTGGCGCTGATCCCGCGTCTGTGGCATTCGATACCGTGCAGAGTGCGAAGGCTAACGGAATAGATGTGGTATTGATCGATACGGCCGGCCGTCTTCACAACAAGAAGGGGCTAATGGATGAGTTGACAAAGATCCGTAAGGTGATACAGAAGGTAGTAGCCGACGCTCCTCATGAGGTACTTCTGGTACTTGACGGAAGTACCGGTCAGAATGCCTTTGAACAGGCACGCGAATTTACCGCCGCTACAGAGGTCAACGAACTGGCTATTACCAAACTTGATGGTACGGCCAAAGGTGGCGTAGTGATCGGCATCTCCGATCAGTTTAAGATTCCTGTAAAGTATATTGGCCTCGGTGAAGGCATCGAGGATCTTCAGGTATTCGACCGTAAGGAATTTGTTGACTCCTTGTTCGGATCAAAGTAATGACGCCACGACATATCAACATCATATCGCTCGGATGCTCGAAGAACCTTGTGGATTCGGAGCGCCTGCTCAAAATGTGTGAGGACTACGGTATCAAAGCTACTCACAATGACGCCGTAACCAAGGGTTGCGATGCCGTGGTAATAAACACATGCGGCTTTATAGCCGATGCGAAGGAGGAATCGATCAATACAATTCTTGAAGCTATCCGCGCCAAAGAGGACGGGTATATCAAGGCTGTGTATGTGATGGGCTGTCTGTCGCAGAGATATCCGGAGCAGTTAGCTGCTGAGATACCTGAAGTAGACGTATGGTATGGTAAGACATCGTGGGTAGATCTGCTCAAGGAAATCGGACTGCGTCGCCACTGTCAGTCACGTGTATTCGAGCGTAAGCTCACCACTCCGCCCTATAGTACTTATCTGAAAATTGCGGAGGGATGCAACCGATTTTGCGCATTCTGCGCCATACCCCATATAACGGGCCGATACACTTCTCGCCCGATGGAGGAAATACTGGAAGAAGTGGAGTGGCTCGTGTCGAAAGGGGTAAAGGAGTTTAACGTGATAGCGCAGGAAATCACCCGATATGGAGCGGATCTTTATGGAAAGGTCGCCATTGCAGAACTTATCGATAAAATCGCCGGAATAGAGGGGGTAGAGTGGATAAGATTGCATTATGCTTATCCTTCGGAATTTCCCGACGATCTGCTCGATGTAATGGCAAAACACCCGAATGTGTGCCGATATCTTGATATTGCCCTCCAGCATATCGCTGATCCGGTGCTTTCAAATATGCGCCGCCATATCACCGGCGAGGAGACGCGCACACTTCTGGCCAAGATCAGGGCTAAAGTACCGGGTATCCATATCCGGACTACACTAATGGTCGGATTCCCGGGCGAAGGCGAGAAGGAATTTAACGAGCTGATGGATTTTGTACGCGAACAGCGTTTTGAACGTATGGGCGCATTCGCATACTGCGAGGAGGAGGACACTTACGCGGCAAAGAACTTTTCCGACGATATACCGGATGAAGTGAAGACTCAGCGTCTGGATGCCCTTATGGCTCTTCAGGAGGAGATATCTCAAGAGATTAACAATGCCAAGATCGGTTCGACCGTGAAAGTATTGATCGAATCAGAGGAAGCAGACTACTATGTAGGACGTTCAGAATTCGATTCACCCGAAGTAGATCCTGAGGTATTGGTGGAAAAAAGCCGCCCGATGACCATCGGCGAGTTTTACGATGTGAAAATAACAGAGGCAATGCCCTTTGACTTAATCGCCAAGCCATGCTGAAGGAAGTGATAACTGAAGCGATCGGCGTGTGTATCAAAGGGGCTATCCCTTTTGCGTGCTATGTGCGTCCGAACGAAACTTCAGTGCATTTCCTTGCGGATGATTCCTATGATGGTACTCCGCTTGCGGTCGATTCTATCGATCGCTTTGAGGGCTTCCTGATCTCTACTTTCGGAGTCGGGGATACAAAAGCGTATTATGGTATCCGGCCACGTCGGACTGCGGAGCAGATTACAGCGTCATCATTTCCTGAAAAAGGGATTGGTCGACAACATAAAAGCATCCCGGATACGTCCAAATCGCAATACCTTAAGGATGTAGCGAGTATTATCGACGCACTCTCAGGCGACTACGAGAAAGCTGTGTACGCACGGCAGAAAACTTTAACAAGCGACTTGGCTCCTGCCGCGGCTGCCGATATCTATTTCGAGGAGCACCCTCGCTGTTTCCGCTTTATGTATTATACACCGGCTACCGGTATATGGATGGGGGCATCTCCTGAATTACTCATCGAGGTTAATTATCAGGAGAATCGAATGTCGACTATGGCATTGGCCGGAACCCGTGCTATTGATGACAGATCGGAGTGGTCGCTGAAAAACAGACTTGAACACGACATTGTCGTAAACTTCATAAGGGATGCCCTCACACAGGCCGGCTCCAATCCGACAGTGCACCAGACCGGCAGTTGTCGTTTCGGTGTAGTGGAGCATTTGTCTACTCCGATTGAGGCATCCCCTGCGGTATCATTATCCGCGTTGATCCGCAAGCTAAGTCCGACACCTGCTCTATGCGGGTGGCCAACGGAGAAGGCAGCTTCGCTAATATCATCTCACGAACAATTCGACCGATCGTGCTATGGCGGCACAATCGGGGAATGTACATCACGCGGCGCCCTCATCTATGTCAACCTCAGATCCGTTGAGATTATGCCCGGTATGCCAAACGAGTATCGGCTCATAGCGGGCGGGGGTATAACGGCAAACTCCGATCCGGAGGAGGAGTGGATCGAGACCGTGAACAAAATGAAATCATTAACCGATATTATCGCACCATATTATACAACCTGTAATGAACTCATCTGAATCCAAACATACATCCTGGAGAATAGTACTCATTGTAATATTGGCTCTCGGAATGCTAATCGGTATTTCTTTCCTTCCCCTTTCCAAGTGGACTAAAGGGAAAGTGAGCAATATCAACATCCTGAGTGATGTATTAGAGATCAACACTCCGGAGTATGAGGAGGATGAAACGGAGATGAGCGAGGACGCTCCGTTGGATCCATGCCTTGAGGAGGATCTTGCTATCGAGGTAGATACCCGCGAAGTGGATACCCTTACTACACCAGAGGGCGATAAGCCGCTCATTGCAGTTCAGCCCAGCCGCGTAGGAGAGGATGTGGTAATAGAGGACTATACTGAACGTGGACAGGGGTTGACGAATCTGCGTAATGCTATCAAATCAGGGCGCCTTGCCCGTATCGCTATGGTTGGCGACAGCTATATCGAAGGTGATATTTTCGCTCAGGATCTACGCGATATGCTACAGCAGACCTATGGGGGCAATGGTGTAGGCTATGTAAATATGTATTCAGAATTTCCCGGCTTCCGTCGCAGTGTGCGACAGGGCGGTGGCAAAGGTTGGAAAGAATACCGCGCCAATGCAAAATTTGATTCAAAGCATATGGGTATAACCCAGCATTATTATAAATTAAACAGCGGAACGGAATCAACCTATCAGGGTACAAGTTCGCTCGGTCATACTAAATCGTGGAATAAGTCGACTTTCTTATTTTCAACGCCTACTGACGCACAAGTAACTCTGACTACTTCCAACGACACTGTGACATTCGACGTGACAGGTTCACCTGATCCTCAGGCTCTCGTTTTGAGGGGGAACACCTCGGTATTCAAAGTGAAGACGTCAAGCCCGTCGGTAATCGGATATGGTGTATGGCTAAGCGATTCGACAGGTGTAAGTCTCGACGGTATGTCATCGCGCGGATTTTCCGGTGTAACGCTCGGAGCTGTAAATTCGGATTTTACTTCGAAGACACGCCGGTTTGTCGACTACAATCTCATAATCCTGGAATTCGGTATCAATGCTATGTCGGCCAAGCAGACCAACTACAATGGCTACTCCGAAAAGATGATCAAGGTGATCGAACATCTCAAACGCTGCTATCCGAATGCGGATATCCTTGTGCTCGGAATCGGCGACCGCGGATCGAAACAAGGCTCGTCAGTACACTCTATGGCTGCGGCATCACACATGATAGAGGCTCAGCGCCAAGCAGCCCGCAAAGCGCACTGCCTGTTTTGGGATACACGTGAGGCGATGGGTGGTGATGACGCTATTGTCACCTGGGTGAAAAACGGATGGGCCAATAAGGATTACATCCATCTTAATCACAAGGGTGGCAAGCAGCTCGGCGAACTGCTCTACAAAGCCATCAAACTCAATATTGAAAAATGAAACGAATACTACTGTCAATAGCAGCCAATATATTCCTGATGTCCGGCTCTATAGCATACGGACAGAATGCGGTGACACCCGAAAACTCCGATGAGGAAGAGACTGATGTAGACGAGACTCTGCTCGATGAGGAAGAGCGTGAAATAAGGGAAAATCCGATTATCGAAGGAGATGAGGATGATTGGGTGATAGTGTCACCCGACTTTATCAACCGCAACAAGAATCATGTCATTTTCAACGGTGCTGACTGGTCAGCTCTCAGATCGGCTCTTGCCAAGTCGGCGTCAGTCCCGTTCAGTATAGTACATATCGGCGACAGTCATCTGCAGGCCGATATCGCTACCGGAGAGGTGCGCAATCTGCTCCAGTTTGATTACGGAAATGCAGGGCGCGGACTGATCACTCCTCTGAAGATAAGCGGTACCAATGAGCCAACCGACTTTTTCTTTACCTCGACAAATTCCTGGACTCCGGCTTTACTTATGAAATCGTCGTGGCCACATGCTATGGGATTCAGCGGTGTGTCGATATCACCCGGAAAATTGTCATCGAACTTCACCGTAGCCACTTCAGAGAAGGAGGATATCAATCCGTTCTCCTCGTTGATCGTATTTCATGGCGGACAATTTTTCGTGACGAGCGTAGCCGATGCAGACGGAAATAGCATTCCGTTTGTAGCTACTCCGTCCAAGGATTATACGCTTATCGAACTTACCCAAGACGTGACTTCGGCTCAGGTATTTTTCGATTCGGCCGGCGATCTGACTTTGTATGGCGTAAGCCTGTCGGGCAACCGTCCCGGCATATTCTACCACACAATAGGTAACAACGGTGCCGCATACTGCACGTATAACCGTATAGGAAACGTCGGAGCCGGAATCAATGCTTTAGATCCTAATCTGGTAATTATATCATTGGGTACTAATGATGCCTTTGGCCGCTTTGATGCCAAAGCACTGACGTCGGAAATCGACAAGTTGGTATCAAATATCCGCAAGGCTAATCCGGACGCTCAATTATTGCTCGTCACACCGATGGAGTGCCAGAAGAAAGTGGTCACGACCGTAAAGAAGAAAGGACGCGGTAAAAAGAAGAGAAGCCGCACGGTGAAAGTACGTGGTTTTGCGGTCAACGCCAATGTTGAAAAAATTCGTGATGTGATAATGGATTATGGGAAAGCCCATAATATAGCGGTATATGATTGGTATACTGTAGCCGGTGGTGATGGTGCCAGCGCTAAATGGCTCAATGACGGTCTGTATGGTCACGACCGCGTTCATCATACGCGTAAGGGTTATCACCTGCAAGGTGAGCTTATGTATGAAGCTCTTACCGATGCTTTCCGGAATCAATAAATTGACAATTTCAAAGCCGAGTTCAACTATATAATATGATATCAGCAGCAATCGACTTCGACAATATAATTAATATTCTCAAATATGATGAGATGAACCCTCTGCTGTTCAACACGGGGCTCTTTCTCATCTTATTCGCGGCATTTCTGATAATATACCAGATGTTGCGACGCCACCGCACCATCAAGTTCCTCTTCGTCATAGCGTTTTCCCTTTACTTTTACTACAAGTCTTCGGCAGAATATTGCTTCATACTGCTCGGCGTATGCCTGAGCGACTATTTCCTCGGCCGGCTTATGGGGCTGACAGAACGGAAATGGAAGCGAAAAGCGATAGTGTGGGTGAATGTGGTGGTCAATGTCGGGATGCTCGTATATTTCAAGTATTTCAATCTGCTGTATGAAACGATTGCGAATTTCACAAGCAGCAAGTTCGACGCGCTCGATATAGTACTTCCTGCCGGTATCTCATTCTTTACCTTCCGCTCAATCAGCTATATTGTAGATATATACCGCAGAGATATTGAGCCTTGTAAAGACTTTTTAGCCTATACATTTTATCTTACCTTCTTCCCTCCGATTCTCGCGGGTCCTGTGGTCCGAGCCAAGGATATGCTTCCTCAGGTCGAAGCAAATCCGATCGCATCCAAAGTGATGACTTCCGAGGGTCTATTCCTTATCATGTGTGGCTTGATAAAGAAAGTGGTAGTAGCAGACTTCATCAGTGCCAATTTCGTGGACCGCATATTCGACAATCCATCGCTATACTCGGGCTTCGAAGTGTTGATGGGTGTCTACGGCTTCGTAATCCAGATTTATTGTGACTTCTCCGGTTACAGTGATATGGCGATAGGCATAGCACTCCTGCTCGGATATCAGTTTGCCGACAACTTCCGCTCTCCATTCAAGTCTCAGAGTCCGTCGGAATTCTGGCGCAGATGGCATATATCTCTGTCGACATGGCTACGCGACTATGTGTATATTCCGATGGGAGGTAACCGCTGCAGCAAGTTGCGGAGAAATGCCAATCTTGCATCCACAATGGTGATCGGAGGCCTATGGCATGGCGCTTCGTGGATGTATCTGATCTGGGGCGCGCTCCATGGGGCATTGCTCGTAGGGCATAAATCTCTGAAGGCTATTTTCCCGTCGAAATCCGACAGCGCGGAGATCAAGAAGAAGAACTCTCGCTGGCGCAGGGCATTCAATATCTTTATCACGTTCAATCTCATTACTCTGACGTTCGTATTCTTCCGCGCCGATTCATTGTCCAAAATCAGCGACATGTGGAATCAGATCGCTCATAATTTCCATCTCAGTGTAGCGCCGCAGTTTATTGAAGGATATTTAGCGATAGTGATAGTGATAGCCGGAGCGTTCATTCTGCACTTCACGCCGGAGCATTGGACACCGAAGCTGAAGTCATTCTATCACAAATGTCCGCTCATAGTACAGGCTCTCGTGCTTGTAATCGTGATAATAATCGTGATTCAGATGCGACAGAGCGAGATTATGCCATTCCTCTATCTCAAATATTGAAGTTCTCAGAAGTCTGACTTCCAAAGTATCACTTCGCCGGCGCGCAGTGATTCAGCTACATTGATAAGCCGCTGATTGGAGGATCCTCTAAAGAGGAGTGATGTATCGCGAAGTGATTCGATAAACGGACCGTCGACAATCACATCGACAGCTTCCAGCAGACTACGGTAGCGTGGGTGTGACAGAAGATGCTCGAATGTATAGCCTGTGTAGCACCAGATATTCACACCTCTGCTATGCAATGCCGTGGCAAGTGGCACGAGGGCATCGATATTATAGAGCGGGTCGCCTCCGGAAAAGGTCACAGGCATATTGTCCGTACGGATAATATCGAGTAACTCCTCAACTGTATAGGGCGTACCACCGTCCGGATCCCACGTGTGGGGATTATGGCAAGCTGGGCAATGGTGTGAACATCCTGCAAAATATATGGATGTACGAAAGCCCGGGCCATCGACCGTAGTCCCATGCTTTATGTCGATGACCCTGAGCGAGGTATTTTCGGGCTGATTCATTATTTATGCACTACTCGGTCGTTGAGCTCGGCAAGTTTGGCGCTGTTCCAACGCTCGGTGGTACCGACGAGATAACCGGTAATTCGCTGAAGTTTGTCGATGTTTGAACCGCCGCACTTGGGGCATATCTCCAGATTTTCCGATGCGTCTTCGTAGCCACAATCCATACATCTGTTGCGATTGTGATTTACCGAGCAATAGCCGATATTATACTCATCCATAAGGTCGACTATGTCGGCGATAGCCTGAGGATTGTGTGTGGCATCGCCATCGACCTCAACGTAGAAGATATGTCCGCCTCCGGTCAACTCGTGGTATGGCGCTTCAATCTGTGCTTTATGACGCGGTGAGCAGTGATAGTACACAGGCACATGGTTAGAGTTGGTATAATAAATCTTATCGGTGATGCCGGGAAGTGTACCGAAACTCTTCCGGTCGCGTGTGGTGAATTTGCCTGACAATCCTTCTGCCGGAGTAGCAAGTACGGAGAAATTGTGAGAGTATTTTTCGGAATACTCGTTGACACGGCTACGCATATGTGACACGATTTTCAACCCAAGCTTCTGAGCTTCTTCCGACTCGCCGTGGTGCTTGCCAACGAGTGCAACAAGACATTCCGCAAGGCCGATGAATCCTATGCCGAGTGTGCCCTGATTGATTACACTCTCAATGGTCTGCTCAGGTTTCAGCACGTCGCTTCCATTCCAAAGGCGCGACATAAGCAACGGGAATTGTTTGACCAGCGCCGTCTTTTGAAAATCGAATCGGTCGCATAGCTGACGAGCCGTGATGTCGAGTATCTGGTCGAGTTTGGAGAAGAACTTGGCAATACGTTCGCTCTTATCCTGAATCATCATACACTCGATAGCGATGCGCACGATATTGATCGTAGAGAAACTGATATTACCACGTCCGATTGATGTTTTCTCTCCAAATCTATTTTCAAATACGCGAGTTCGGCATCCCATAGTCGCAACTTCGTAACGATAACGCTCGGGATCATCGGCACGCCACTTTTCATGCTGATTGAATGTGGCATCGAGATTGACAAAGTTGGGGAAGAACCTACGGGCGGTGACCTTGCAAGCCAACTTATATAGATCGTAATTTCTATCCGTAGGAAGATAGCTTACACCGCGTTTCTTCTTCCATATCTGAATGGGGAAAATGGCAGTGGCTCCATTGCCGACACCTTCATAAGTGGAATTGAGCAATTCGCGAATCACGCAACGTCCTTCGGCAGATGTATCTGTGCCGTAATTGATCGAACTGAACACGACCTGATTACCACCACGGGAGTGGATAGTATTCATATTGTGGATGAATGCTTCCATGGATTGGTGCACACGGTCTACCGTCATATTCATGGCGTGCTGAAGCAGGCGCTCGTTTCCAGTAAGGCCGTCAAGTGGTCTTTTAATAAAATCATCGAGTTCCTGATTGTAGTACTCCGACAGGTCTACTCCGCTGATTTGCTCGGCCTTTTGTATTTCTTCAATGTATGATGAGCGCACGAATGGTGCGAGGTAGAAGTCGAATGCCGGTATGGCCTGACCACCATGCATTTCATTCTGAGCGGTCTCGAGTGAGATGCAGCTGATAATACTTGCCGTCTCGATGCGCTTGGCGGGGCGAGATTCGCCATGGCCGGCAATAAATCCATACTTGAGGATGCGATCAAGAGGGTGCTGCACACAAGTGAGACTCTTGGTAGGATAGTAGTCTTTGTCGTGAATGTGCAGATAGCCGCCTTTTACGGCTTCGCGAGCTTCAGGGGAGAGCAAATAATCGTCGACGAATGGTTTGGTGGTTTCGCTGGCAAACTTCATCATCATACCGGCAGGGGAGTCGGTATTCATATTCGCGTTCTCTCGCGTGATATCGTTATTTTTTGCTTCGATGATTTCAAGGAACATATCGCGAGTCTTGGCGCGACGGGCGATGCTGCGCTGGTCGCGGTAGGCGATGTATCGCTTGGCAACTTCCTTTCGGGGACTATTCATCAACTCAAGCTCTACGCGGTCCTGAATCTCTTCCACGGTCATACGCTCGTTGCCGGTGACACCGATTCGGTCAACTATCTTTTGAATGAGTGCTTCGTCTTCGCCCATTTCGGTCTGAAGCATCGCTTTGCGGATAGCAGCCTTGATTTTTTCTTCATTGTAGCCTACGATTCGGCCGTCGCGCTTTACTATGGTATGAATCATTGCGGATGGTGTTGATATGTTCTGTTATGGATAATTGTTTGGGATTGCAAAGCTACAAAAAGTAGTTGTTTGTGTCAATGTTTTTAGTGTTAAAAGTTTCGCGAATTTTATATTTTGGAAAACTTTTTATTAACATAAAAACGCTAAACATCTAAACAATAATAGTATAGCGTTTTGTTTTGGGAAACTTTGTTCGCGTCCGGATAAAAGAAAACCACCGGATATTGAGCTTTATGCTCAGTATCCGGTGGTGAATAAATCGTTAGGGTGTGTTTAGAAGAGGCTCCAGGAAACTGTGAGGCCTGCCATTACGATGGCGACCATCGACATGAGTTTGATAAGGATGTTGAGGCTGGGGCCGGATGTGTCCTTGAATGGATCACCTACGGTGTCGCCTACAACGGTAGCTTTGTGTACTTCGCTGCCCTTACCACCGAAGTTGCCTTCTTCGATGTACTTCTTGGCGTTGTCCCAAGCGCCACCTGCGTTGGCCATAAAGATAGCCAGAACGAATCCGGCGGCAAGACCACCTACGAGAAGACCGATAACACCGGGAACACCGAAGATGAGGCCTACGAGGATAGGTACGACGATCGCGAGGAGGGAAGGGAATACCATTTCTTTCTGTGCACCCTTGGTCGAGATCTGTACGCAACGTGCGTAATCCGGTTCGGCATCACCGGTAAGGATACCCTTGATCTCGCGGAACTGGCGACGAACCTCTTCTACCATGTGAGAGGCGGCACGACCTACTGCATTCATTGTAAGACCGCAGAAGAGAAATGCCATCATGGCTCCGATAAACATACCGGAGAGTACCACGGGGTTCATCAGGGTTACGTTGTAAGCAACCATGAAATCTGTGAAGGTAGCCGTGGACAGAGGTATTTCATTGGCGATTTCAAGACCGGTGGTCGGATCGATTGTGGTGCCGAGCTGAATGGTCATCTCGCCAATGTGCTTGAGACCCATGCGGATTTCTTCTATATAGGAAGCAAGCAGAGCGAGACCGGTGAGAGCCGCAGAGCCGATGGCAAATCCTTTGCCGGTGGCGGCGGTAGTGTTGCCGAGCGAATCGAGGGCGTCGGTGCGCTTGCGTACGCCTTCGCCAAGACCGCTCATTTCAGCATTACCACCGGCATTGTCGGCGATAGGACCGTAAGCGTCGGTAGCGAGTGTGATACCAAGGGTGGAGAGCATACCTACTGCAGCGATACCGATACCATAGAGACCCCAGGAGATGTTGCCGAGATCAAATCCGGAAGCAAACCAGTAAGAAAGAATGATACCGGCCACAACGGCGATAACGGGGATGGCAGTAGAGATCATGCCAAGACCAACGCCTGAGATGATAACGGTGGCGGGGCCCGTCTGACCACTTTCAGCGAGTTTCTTGGTCGGGCGATAGCTCTGAGAGGTGTAGTACTCTGTTGCCTGACCGATAATGATACCTACGGCGAGACCTACAACTACTGAACATGAAATCCAGATCCAGTTGGGGAGCTGAAGTACCCACATGATAAGGAATGTGGCGCCTACGATCAGAAGTGAGCTGAGGTTGGTGCCTACGGCGAGAGAGCCGAGCAGATCCTTGATCTTGGCATCTTCCTTGGTCTTTACGGCAAAAATACCGATGATGGAGAGGATGATGCCGACGGCGGCAATGAGCATGGGAGCCATCACGGCCTTTGTCTGCAAGGCTATGGAGCCGGCTTCTTCCTGCATGAAGCCTACAGCTCCGGCAGCGGCGCCGAGAGCGGCGGTGGCAAGGATAGAGCCGCAATATGATTCGTAAAGGTCGGCACCCATACCGGCAACGTCGCCTACATTGTCGCCTACATTATCAGCGATAGTAGCGGGGTTGCGGGGATCATCCTCGGGGATACCGGCTTCTACCTTACCTACTAGGTCGGCACCTACGTCGGCTGCTTTGGTATAGATACCGCCGCCGACACGAGCAAAGAGCGCCTGAGTACTTGCGCCCATACCGAAGGTGAGCATGGTGGTGGTGATGGTAGTTAGCTTCATTGTCTCAGGCTCGTCAACAAGCCAGTTGAGAAGTACATACCAGAAGGAGATGTCGAGCAGACCGAGGCCTACAACAACCAGACCCATTACGGCTCCGGAGCGGAACGCAACTTTCAGGCCGCTGTCGAGAGAGTTACGAGCGGCGTTAGCAGTACGAGCTGAGGCGTAAGTCGCAGTCTTCATACCGAGGTAGCCGGCCAGACCGCTGAAGAAACCACCGGTGAGGAAGGCGACCGGCACCCATTTGTTCTGCACGCCAAAGCCAAAGGCCATAACGGAGAAGAGTACTACAAGACAGAGGAATACGAGACCTACAATCTTGTACTGCTGTTTGAGATACGACATTGCACCTTTGCGCACGTGGCTTGCGATTTTTTGCATCTGTTCAGTGCCTTCGCTCTGGCTTTTCATCTCGCGGTAGAAATACGCGGCGAGAAGCAAAGCAAGCACGGACGAAGCCGGAACAAGCCAAAATAACCAATTTTCCATTGCTTTTTTTGATTTATTATAAATGTTAATTATAGAATCGTACGTCAAAGGTACTTCATTTTTCTTAGTTTAGGAAATATTCATTAAATTTGTAGAGAAAAGGAATCCCCATATTATTAATAATGAGCGACGAAAATATCAACGACGAATTTGATGAGTCGGGCGAGGCAACCGAGGGTGGCTTCTCCTCCATGTTTGTGGATACGACTGACGATACCGTGCGACAGCAACTACGCGGTATGTTTCAGACATGGTATCTCGACTATGCATCATATACGATACTCGACCGTGCTATCCCTCATATCGCGGATGGCCTGAAGCCGGTGCAACGACGCATCCTGTACTCGATGAAAACTCTCGATGACGGCCGATTCAATAAGGTGGCCAATATCGTAGGTAACACCATGCAGTATCATCCTCACGGCGATGCTTCTATATATGGAGCGCTCGTGCAGCTCGGTCAGAAAGATCTGCTGGTAGAGACGCAGGGTAACTGGGGTAATATACTGACCGGTGCTTCCGCCGCTGCCGGCCGATATATTGAAGCGCGACTGTCGCAATTTGCTCTCGATGTGCTATACAATCCGAAAGTGACGCAGTGGACGCTGAGTTACGACGGGAGAAAGAAGGAACCCGTGACGCTGCCTGCAAAATTTCCGCTTCTGCTGTCGCAAGGCGTCGGTGGTATTGCCGCCGGCCTGTCGTCGCTTATTCTTCCTCATAATTTTAATGAGATCCTTGATGCCGCTGTCGCATATCTCAATGATGAGGAATTTACTTTGTATCCCGACTTTGCTACCGGTGGTCTGATAGATGTAAGCCGCTACAACGACGGTGCCCGCGGTGGAAAGGTGAGAGTGAGAGCCAAAATAGAGAAGCTCGATCAGAAGACACTCGCCATTACCGAAATACCATACGGCACTACGACCGGATCGCTTATCGATTCGATAATCAAAGCCTTTGAAAAGGGTAAAATCAAGATTCGCAAGGTCGATGACAATACGGCAGAGACCGCAATGATAGTCGTGCATCTTCAGCCCGGTACATCGAGCGACAAAACTATCGATGCTCTATATGCCTTCACTGATTGCGAGATACCTATCTCGCCCAACTGCTGTGTGGTGTTTGACAACAAGCCCCATTTCATCAGCGTATCGGAGGTGCTACGCCGCAGTGTCGACACGACCCGCGACATATTGTTGGCTGAACTTAAGATACAGCTCGGGGAGGTCAACGAACAGCTTCTTTTCGCTTCACTTGAAAAGATCTTCATAGAAGAGCGCATATATAAGGATGCTGAATTTGAGCAAAGCGAATCGAAGATTGCGGCGTTGGAGCATATCGACAGGCGTCTGGAGCCATGGAAGGAATCGTTTATTCGTCCCGTGACGTTTGACGATCTGGAGCGTCTGCTTGAAATCCGTATGGCCCGCATTCTCAAATTCAATTCCAAGCAGGCTGAGGATAATATCGCATCGTATAAGAAGCAGATCGCCGACCTCTCGCACGACATTGACCACATCACCGAATACACCATCAACTGGTACCGTACGCTGAAGGATAAATACGGAGCGTCGTATCCGCGACTGACCCAGATACGTAATTTTGACGTAATTGATGCTTCTAATGTGGTAGAAGCCAATGAAAAACTGTATTTCAACCGCGAGGAGGGCTTCATCGGCACCAGTTTGAAAAAGGATGAATTCGTATGCAACTGTTCGTCGCTCGACGACGTCATCATTTTCTATAAGGACGGCCGCTACCGTGTAAGTAAAGTTCAGGAAAAGCTCTCCGTTGGTAAGAACGTATTATATATTAATGTGTTTAAGCGCAACGACCAACGCACGATATACAATGTGATATATCAGGACGGCAAGGGAGGCACATATTACATGAAGCGCTTCAATGTGACCGGCGTGAACCGCGATACGGATTACGATCTTACACAGAAGAAGCCCGGCTCTCGTGTAGTATGGTTCACCGCCAACTCCAACGGTGAGGCTGAAGTAGTGAAAGTGACGCTCAAGCCCAAACCCCGCCTCAAGAGTCTGTTCCTTGATGTGGACTTCAGCCAGCTTGCAGTAAAGGGTAAAGGTGCTATGGGTAATATCGTCACACGCAACGAAGTACATCGCTTCTCGCTAAAAGAAGTAGGGCAGTCGACTTTAGGCGACCGTGAAGTATGGTTTGATCCCGATGTGCTGCGCCTGAATTACGACGGCCGAGGCCGTCTGCTCGGCGAGTTCGGACCGAATGATCAGATATTGGTGATCACCAAAGATGGCCAGTATTATACTACTTCGTTTGACGCCACCAACCATTATGACGACGACATTCTGATAATCGAGAAATTCCGTCCCGGCCATGTGTGGACGGCTGTTGTAAATGATGCTTCCCAGCAGGGATATCCCTACATGAAGCGCTTTGAATTTGAGCCGTCGGCCAAGCGTCAGAGCTTCATCGGTGAAAACAGTAAATCCACCCTTATAGCACTGTCGGACGCTCCGGGTGCCTCGTTCCGGATTACTTTCGGCGGAGGCGATGAGTTCCGAGAACCAATGGATGTGATAGCCAAAGATTTCATCGCAGTCAAATCGCTTCGAGCCAAGGGTAAGCGCCTTACGACTTACAATGTAGCCTCGATTGATGAAATAGAGCCGGTTGCTATATCCGAACCGGAAGAGGAAATCGGATTGCAGTCGGAAGCCGACGAGACGATTGTCAGCTTCGATGATAATCGCTCGGAAGATGAAGTTCGCGACGAGATCCTCGGCCAGCAGCGAATATTCTAAAGCACCACGTTGATCGAATATGAGAAAGCTCTTTCTGCTGATATTAACTACTGCGTTCACAGCCATTGGCGCTTATTCCCAATCGGGAGATACGATGACACTCCGCCCGGTGAATGCAGCTTATACGCTGCGAGCCGGTTCGGCTCATATCGCGGATACATATCTCACGCCCCTCAAATACAGCGGATGGACTGTCGGCTTTGGCTATCAGCGTCAGCAGGCGGCTAAGTTTTCGCCTGAGCGTTGGGTAATGCAACTGGGGGTGTCTCTGGACGCACAGCGTACTCTAAATCCCGCACATTCAGCCAATATGTGGAGTGCCGCCATACAGATTGATTATGCGATGCTCTGGCGTGCGAAATGGAAGTACGGCCTTTCGTTCGGTGTCGGTCCGCAAGCCTCTTTGATCGGAGGTATAAGATATCTTGAACGCAACGGCAATAACCCGGCATCGGCTCGCGCTGCTTTTACTTTCAATGCCACCGGATATGCCGCATGGCACGGGAATATAGGCCGGCAGGCGGTCACTCTGCGTTATCAGCCGAGTATTCCTGTGATCGGAGCTTTCTTCGGCCCTGATTATGGAGAATTGTATTATGAGATTTATCTCGGAAATCACTCCGGTCTGGCGCATTGCGCATGGTGGGGAAGCTATTTCCGAATGGACAATGCCGTGACTCTTGATCTGCATTTCGGAGCTACAGCTCTCCGTATAGGATATCAGGGGGGATTCGAGTCGACCAAAGCAAACGACGTCGTGACACGCACCTGCCTACATTCGGCAGTGATAGGTGTAAGCGGCGACTGGATATCGCTGCCGTCAGGCAATGCTCTGTCAAAAGAAACTAAAATAATTACCGCCGGTTACTGATGAAGACTCTTTATACATATATATTGGTAGCACTGGCTATCATATTGGCCGGTTGCCACCATATCGACGACTATTCCAACGATAATATAGGCAGTTTCCAGGCTCTATGGAATGAAATAGATCGTCATTACTGCTTCTTCAATGAGAAGGATGTAGACTGGAACGAAGTGTACTCTCGCTATGCACCTCTCGTAAGCAATAAGATGAGTCGTGAGGATTTCTTCGCGTTAATGTCTAAGATGATCGATGAGTTGCGCGACGGACATACCAATCTGTCATCTCCGTTTGCCACTTCCTATTACCGTGCGTGGTGGTCGGACTATCCACAAAACTACGACGGGCGCCTGATCGAGCAATATTATTTCAATTTCAATTATCGTCAGATCGGCTCGTTTACCTACGAGGTCCTGCCGCAAAACATCGGGTACGTGCGCGTACCGACATTTGAATCCGGGCTTGGTGCCGGTAATATCGACTATATTATCAGCTACTTTTCGAAATGCACAGGGCTGATTATAGATGTGCGGGATAATGGCGGAGGTAATCTAACAAACGTGGAAGATCTCGTTAACCGCTTCATATCCAAGCGTACACTTGCCGGTTACATTATACATAAGACGGGACCGGGCCATAACGATTTTGATCAACCCTTTGCTTACTATTTCAATCCGGCAGGGCCTGATCATCTCGGTTGGACCAAGCCGGTAGTGGTACTCACCAATCGCAGCACATTCAGCGCTGCCAATAATTTCGTGTCTATTATGAAGTTGCTCCCACAGGTGACGGTAATCGGAAATACCACCGGGGGAGGATCCGGTATGCCGTATAGCTCCGAACTGCCTAATGGGTGGGGCATCAGGTTCTCAGCTTGCTCTATATTGGATGCCGAGGGTCACACCACAGAGTTTGGCGTAGAGCCAACAGAAGGATTCGACATAGATATGAATCCGGAGGATGTACTCCAAGGTCGCGACACCATACTCGATGCTGCGATCAATTACCTCATCTGACCGTTTGGTCTAACCATTTGGTCAGCGGTTGCCATACATTGATTCGTAGTACTTTATATATTCACCGGAGGTGATGCGATCCACCCAATCCTGATTTTCAAGGTACCATTTGACCGTCCGTTCAATTCCCTCCTCGAACTGCAACGAAGGTTCCCATCCGAGTTCCGACTGCAGCTTTCGTGAATCGATGGCATAACGCAGATCATGACCGGCACGATCCGTTACATAGGTGATCAGTTCATCGCTGTAACCTTTGGGGTTGCCTAACAGACGATCAGTAATGCGGATTATAGTCTTTACGATATCAATATTCTTCCATTCATTGAATCCGCCGATGTTGTATGTCTCGGCGACTTTCCCTTTATGGAAAATAAGGTCAATCGCTCTCACGTGATCCTCTACATAAAGCCAGTCGCGCACATTCATTCCTTCACCGTAGACGGGAAGCGGGCGGTGATGGCGGATATTGTTGATGAAAAGAGGAATGAGCTTTTCCGGGAATTGGTATGGACCGTAATTATTGGAACAGTTGGTCACGATCGTGGGCATACCGTAGGTGTCGTGATATGCGCGGACGAAGTGATCGCTCGAAGCTTTTGAGGCGGAATAGGGAGAGTGGGGATTGTATTTTGTAGTCTCGACAAAAAATTCCCGTCCGTATGCCTTATGGCCGCAACTTGAGGCTGCGGTTGTGAAAGGGGAGTCAATGCCTTCGGGATTGGTCAACTCGAGGGCTCCATACACCTCGTCGGTGGATATGTGATAAAACAGTTTACCCTCATATCCTTCGGGACGGCTTTCCCAATAGGTCTTGGCAGCGTGAAGAAGCGATAGCGTACCCATCACATTGGTTCGGGCAAAAGTGAAAGGATCCGTAATCGAGCGGTCGACATGACTTTCGGCTGCCAGATGGATTACGCCATCGATTTCATATCGTTGCATAATCTGCATCATCTCATCGATATCGCATATATCGGCTTTCTCAAATACATAATTGGCTCGGTCGGCCACATCTTCGAGATTGGTGAGATTGCCTGCGTAAGTGAGCTTGTCGAGATTTACGATCCGGTAATCGGGGTACTTGTTGACCAATAGTCGTACAAGGTGACTTCCGATGAATCCGGCTCCGCCGGTGACGAGTATATTGCGCTTCATATCTTTATTTCTTTTCATACATAAAAGGGGAGTCGAAATCCCGCAACATCGGACGGGCTTTGTCCTTTTCAGAAAGAATCGCACGGTTCGGGTCAATACGCCAGTCTATTCCGAGCGAAGCATCGGCAATTGAGATGCCGCCATCGGCTTGCGGTGCATAATACGCATCGCATTTATACTGAAATACAGCCGTATCCGACAATACGGCAAACCCGTGAGCAAAACCCTTCGGAATAAAGAGCTGCCTGTGGTTTTCAGCAGAAAGTTCTACGGCGATGTGCCGTCCATAAGTAGGTGAACCCTTGCGTATGTCTATCGCCACATCGAGCACTTTACCCACCACACACCTTACCAGTTTGGCCTGGGCATAGGGCGGATATTGGAAATGCAGACCTCGGATCACGCCGTAGCTTGAACACGACTGATTATCCTGTACGAAGCTGACCGGTGTAACTTGATCATTAAATACCCGTTCTGACCAGCTTTCGAAAAAGTAACCGCGCGAGTCGGTAAACACGCTGGGCTCAACTATCACTACGCCTTCTATTTCCGTATGTATTGTTTCCATTCCTGTCGTTCAATCAAGATTGGGTGAATCCGACGATTTCATTTCTTCGATAACTTTAAGGAGATACCGGCCATATTGATTGTTGATCATGGGCTGTGCTATTTCGCGCATTTTAGCCTCATCGATCCAGCCCTGACGGTAGGCGATACCTTCCAGACAGGCAATCTTCAGACCTTGCCGCTTTTCGAGTACTTCCACATATATCGAGGCTTCGGCAAGCGAGTCGTGGGTGCCGGTATCGAGCCACGCAAATCCGCGGGGAAGTGTGCGCACCATAAGCTGGTCGCGTGACAGAAACTCCTGATTGACTGATGTGATCTCCAGCTCTCCGCGTGCCGACGGTTTGATGCTTTCGGCCACACTCACCACATCGTTGGGATAGAAATACAGCCCTACTACCGCATAGTTGCTCTTAGGCGACAACGGCTTCTCCTCGATCGAAAGGCATCGTCCGGCAGAGTCAAACTCAGCTACGCCGTAGCGCTCCGGATCATTGACCCAGTATCCGAATATCGTGGCTTTACCATTATCCTCCGCCTCGGTTACGGCCTCTTTAAGCATCTTGCCAAATCCGGGGCCGTGAAAGATATTATCACCTAATACGAGGCATACGCAGTCGTCGCCGATGAAGTCTTTACCTATTATGAATGCCTGGGCGAGACCGTCGGGCGACGGTTGCTCCGCATAGCATAGGCGCATCCCGAAATCAGAACCATTGCCGAGGAGATGCTGAAAGAGCGGCAGGTCGCGAGGAGTGGAAATGATAAGTACTTCACGGATACCGGCGAGCATCAGCGTAGACAGTGGATAATATATCATAGGCTTGTCGAAGATGGGAAGCAACTGTTTGCTTACTCCTTTCGTAATCGGGTAAAGACGAGTGCCCGAACCGCCTGCGAGGATTATACCTTTCATTATATATGAGTGGGAAAGTTAGTTTATGCAAAGATATACAAATTATCATAACTGACAAACCCCACGACTCATTTGAGCCATGGGGTCTGTGCATTATGTTTGTTTATCGACGATGTTCAGCGAATCTCGTAAGAGGGGATGTCTACAAGCTTGATGCCGAAGCGCAGAGCTGAATAGGGGAGTATGGAATTGGATCCGGTCTCTCCATATCCCATGGGGAATGGAATGACCACCTCGGCAGTATCGCCTACGCGCATATCAGTCAAGGCTACCTGCCATCCCTTTACAACTCCGCTCAGAGGGAAGGTGCGCACCGTATCGGCACCGCTCACAGCGGTAGAGTCAAAGCCGGTGCCGTCGTAGAGATGCCCTTTATATTTCACAGCTACTGTAGAGGTGATATATGGGCTCAACTCTCCTTCGGTCTCCTTACGATCGTTGAAGTAGTGGATAAGCACGCCGTTGTTGGGAAGCCATGCGGGGCTTACGGCAGTAAAGTAAGGTGTGCCGTCGGGATTCGTGCGGGCCACCTGCTGCTCATACCACGTATTGTTGGCCTCGCGCCAATCCTTGTAATCTTCCCAATTATTGTCGGATCCACAGCTCACTACTGCGGGGATAGCGACGGCGGCAAGCAATACTATGTAAAGAAGTTTTTTCATTTATAGGCTATTGTATTAGAATTCTACTTTGGGAGCCGACTGTGCCTGCTGCTCAGCCTCAAACTGAGGCTTGGCATCGAATCCGAATAACGAAGCCACTATGCTTCCGGGGAAACGCTTCACTTTCAGGTTGTAGTCCTTGACGGCCTCAGTATAGTCGTGACGGGCTTTCTCCACACGATTTTCAGTTCCCGACAGTTCGTATTGAAGATCTTCAAAGTTCTTCGATGCTTTCAGATCCGGATATGCTTCGTGTACGGCATTCACGTAAATACTCATCTGGCGCTGGAGTTCCTGCTGAGCCTGTGCATAGTGGGCGTTGGCCGGATCGGTAGAGCGAGAAGCCATAGCCTCATTGTAAGCAGCCATCATGGCGCTGTCCGACGGCATACCCACGCGAGCATTGGTCACACCCTGAAGGGTGTTCTGTTCATGAGCGGCATAACCCTTGACGGTAGCTACGAGATTGGGAATAAGATCAAATCGACGCTGATACTGATTCTGAACTTCGCCCCATGCCTGATCTGCCTCCTCGCTTTTGGTCACCATACCGTTGTAGCTTGAGCAGGTAGGGATTGCGAGCAGCAGAAGTAGTACTACCACTACCGCTATTATAATAGGTGTCTTTTGATTCTTCATTTATAAGTATATTAGGAGAGTTTGCGCAAAAGAGAATTAAGGCTCACTTTGCTGTGGATGAGTTCGTGGAGCTTGCTTACCGGTACACGGGTCTGCTCCATCGAGTCGCGTTCGCGCAGAGTGACGGTGTCATCCTCGAGAGTCTGATGGTCGACCGTGATACAGAAGGGTGTGCCGATCGAGTCCTGACGACGGTAACGCTTGCCGATGGAGTCTTTCTCATCGTAGCGTGTAGCGAAGTCAAACTTAAGATCGTTGACGATTTCGCGAGCCTTATCAGGCAGACCATCCTTCTTCACAAGAGGCATCACAGCGCATTTTACCGGGGCAAGAGCAGCCGGCAAGTGGAGTACCACGCGAGTATCTCCACCATCGAGCTTCTGCTCTTCATAGGAGGAGCAGAGTACGGAGAGGAACATACGGTCCACGCCGATCGAAGTCTCGATCACGTAAGGTACATAGCTTTCGTTGAGTTCGGGATCGAAGTATTTGATATTCTTTCCTGAATACTTCTCATGCTGAGAGAGGTCGAAATTGGTGCGGGAATGTATGCCTTCCACCTCCTTGAAGCCGAAGGGCATCTGGAATTCAATGTCGGTGGCAGCGTTGGCATAGTGAGCGAGCTTCTCGTGATCGTGATAGCGATACTTATCGTCGCCGAGGCCAAGAGCCTTGTGCCAGTTGAGGCGCCACTCTTTCCACTGATTGAACCACTTGAGCTCCTCACCGGGACGAACGAAGAACTGCATCTCCATCTGTTCGAACTCGCGCATACGGAAGATAAACTGTCGGGCTACAATCTCATTGCGGAATGCTTTGCCGATCTGGGCAATACCGAATGGCAGACGCATACGGCCCGTCTTCTGCACATTGAGATAATTGACGAAGATACCTTGAGCCGTTTCCGGACGGAGATAAACGGTCATAGCACCGTCGGCTGTGGAGCCCATCTCAGTCTTGAACATAAGGTTGAACTGACGTACGTCGGTCCAGTTGCGTGTGCCGGAAATCGGACATACAATCTCGCGGTCGATGATTATCTGGCGCAATTCTTCGAGATTGTTCTCATTCATAGCGCGTGAGAAGCGCTCGTGCAGAGCGTCGCGGGTTGCGCGATGTTCGGCTACGCGGGGATTGGTCTCGCGGAAAAGCGCTTCGTCGAAGCTGTCGCCGAAACGCTTGCGTGCCTTGGCTACCTCCTTTTCAATCTTATCATCGATCTTGGCTATCTCTTCCTCGATCAGGACGTCGGCACGGTAGCGCTTCTTCGAATCGCGGTTGTCGATCAGCGGATCATTGAACGCGTCTACGTGGCCCGAAGCCTTCCAGATAGTGGGGTGCATAAAGATTGCGGAGTCGATACCCACAATGTTTTCGTGGAGGAGAGTCATAGCCTCCCACCAGTAGCGCTTTATATTATTTTTGAGTTCCACGCCGTTTTGGCCATAATCGTATACTGCCGACAGGCCGTCGTAGATTTCGGATGACTGGAATACGAAGCCGTATTCTTTAGCGTGGGAAACTATCTTCTTAAACACATCGTCTTGTTGAGCCATAATATCTTATGTTCGGTTAAAAATAATACCGACAAATTTACGCAACTTTTGCCACCTACGCAAATTTAGGACTCTGAAAGCTATATAATGATATGTGCGGTGGATTGTAAATGTTAAATCTTCGTTTTTTCAAAAAAAATACTTAAAAAATTTTACCATTATTGCATAGAGAATGTGTAACTTTGCGGTGAAAAATCAACCGACACAATTATTATCACAACTAACTATATTGTTATCACACAATTATC
>JAIDTT010000036.1 GCA_029060545.1 Paramuribaculum sp.
CCTTGATTTTCTTCATCTGCGCCTGCGCTTCCTTGGGATGCTCCCAGAAATCGGGCACATGAGTGCGCAGTTCCTCTTCTTCTACCTGAATTTTCTTACTGTCGATGTCAAAGATACCTCCTCAACGCCAGCTTGCGTTCAAAAGTCTCTTTTAATTGTTCCTGTGTAATCATAATTGGTCAATTATTCTCTATATGTGTTATGCGTACATAGCATCTATTTCGCGGGCATAGTGAGAATTGATCACCTTTCGCTTGATTTTAAGCGTGTTGGTGAGTTCGCCTGCTTCCATTGTGAAAGCGCGGGGCAGCAGAGTAAACTTCTTGATACGCTCGAATCCAGCAAATGATTCCTGGAGCTTGTCGATACGTTCCTGTATCATGGTGCGGATGTCGATATTGCGTAGCAAGTCCTCGATGTTCTGATACTGTATGTGCTTCTTGCGGGCATATTCTTTCAGCGCCTCGAAGGCAGGGATGATGATGGCGGTCACATACTTGCGCTTGTCGCCAATCACGGCTACCTGGTCGATATACTTGTCTTCGCCCAGACGGCTCTCGAGAGCCTGCGGAGCTATATACTTGCCGTTTGAAGTCTTGAAAAGATCCTTGATGCGTTCGGTGAGCACGAGATTGCCCTCGGCGTCGATATATCCTGCATCGCCGGTGCGGAACCAACCATCGGCGGTAAAGGCTTCTTCGGTGGCTTCCGGCTTATTGTAGTAGCCTCGCATCACTGTGGCACCCTTCACCAATATTTCGTTTTCCTCGCCGATCTTTACCTGAATGCCGGGCAGGGTAGTGCCTACGGAACCGATCACAAAGTCGGTATCGGGATAGCAGGTCACTGTAGCGGTAGTCTCGCTCAATCCGTAGCCTATGATTATGTCAATACCGCAGCTCTGGAGAAATTCTACGATATTGGCTGAGAGGGGAGCACCTGCGGTGGGGAACATCTTGCCGTTGGGGATGCCGATGGCTCTACGCATCGGGGCAAATACCTTCTTGTCGAAGAAGCGGTAGCGCCATTCGAGCAAACGGGGTATGGGTAGCCCGAGACGCTTGTAGTGGAGGTTGCGTAGTCGGCCGCAGGTGAGTGCTCGTGTAGCGATCCATTTGCGGATACCTTTCATCTCCGATAGCTTCTCCTGCACACTGGTATAGACCTTTTCCCAGAAGCGGGGTACCGAACACATACATGTAGGCTTCACCTCGCGTAGGGAACGCTGGATATCGTGCGGATCATTATTGATGGCTACGCGCATACCGCTGTACAGACAGAAGTATGTCCATGCCTTTTCGAAGATATGGCTGAGCGGGAGGAAGCAGATCGAGGTGTCGGAGTCGTTTAGTTGGGTGAGGCGCTCGCGGTGTATCTCCATTGCTGTGTTGAAGCAGGAATGGGGGAGTACTGCGCCTTTAGGCTCGCCGGTGGTGCCTGAAGTATATATTATTGTGGCTATATCCTCGGCCTCGGAAGCACCGGTGCGTCGGTCGACTTCGGCTATTGTAGCTTCGCCGGCTTTTTCGCCAAGGGCGATGAGAGAGGAGAATGGCATCGTGGTGGTGTCGCCCTCCTGCAACTGCACTTCGTCCATAGTCACGATCTGACGCAATGAGGGACACTTGTCGGCCACAGTGCGGACGAGATCGTATTGAGCCTGTGTGCCTACAAAGAGTATATGGCATGAAGCATCGTTGACGATATATGCCACTTGGTCGGCTGTCGATGTGGAATATATAGGAATCGGCACCATACGATTGGCGTAGGCGGCGAAGTCTGTGATAAGTATTTCCGGACGGTTTGCCGAGAAGATGGCTATATGGTCAGATTCCTTGTAGCCGAGGATCTCGAATGCGCGAGCCACGCTGTCGACCTTATGACGTAGGTCAGACCAAGATGTGGGCTCCCACGTCTCTGTGCCGGTAGCTTTATATGAATAAGCCTCGCGGTCGCCGTATTTCTCGGCTTGGCGATGGATAAGATTCGTCAAAATATTGGCCATAACGGTGAATTTTGATTCTGTATTGGACAAAGGTAGCCCAATTCACTTTAATATCTAACGCCTGACGGCGTCAAATCGACGTAGAGTTAACATCTGTTGTCATACCGCGATGAATATTAACCTATGTTAACTCTTTGGCCGCTTTTCTGCAAACCATTTCAAGGCAAGCTGGCTTCCGCCATGGCCTGTAAGGCGATTTACAATATATATGAGGCCCATTCTCATTCCGGTCTTTATAGATAGCTTCTCATTTTCTATGGGTCGGAGTATAATCTTGGCCGCTTGCTTATCGCCTTCACGTCGGTAAAGAGATGCTAATATTAGGCGTCGGCAGTGAAGAATGCGTTTGAGATATTCGTGCTCGCTTGCAGCCACGACGCGGTCGATTTCGTCAAGCGCCTTGGCGTGATGCTCGGCGCGGCCACTCATTGAGGTACCTGTGAGAGATTCGTCGGTTGGGTGTATCCACACGGTAGGATCACCTTCCATACGGCGCGTTTTCACGTCGGGCTGAAGTAGTAGTCGTATACCGAGCTCGAGATCTACCCACATTTGCAACTCCTCATTCCATCCGCCGGCTGCACGGAGCAGTTCCGTCCTGATGGTACATCGCTGAGTTGATAGTGGACAGTGCAGTATCTGGAGGGTTTTAAGGTCGTGATGGCGGTGGCTCGTCACAGATGTCCAGCCGTCGGGGTCGATGGTGGCTGCATCGTAATAGAGTATATCTGTGTCCGGGCGTTCGCACAGGGCGGAGGCGATGCGTTCAAGATGGGTGGGAAGCATCTCGTCGTCGGAATCGAAGAAGAGCACGTAGGGAGTGGTGACTTGAGCCAGACCATAGTTGCGCGCAGTCGAAGCGCCGGGATTGGGGCAGTCAAGCACCTCGATGCTAAGTGCGTCGGTACGGTGGCGGTCGGCCCAACGGGTCACGACGTCGAGGGTGTTGTCGGTCGATGCGCTATTCACGATTATCAGCCGGAATGGACGCAGTGTCTGAGCCGTAATGCTGTCGAGGGTACGCACCACGAGCACCGGACGGTTGCGTACCGGTACTACCACCGTCAACTGCGGTGCGTCATTTACCGACGTGAGTTCGGCACTCATTGACCGAGAAGCTGACCGAGTTTGCGGGTGAGTTCCTCTACGTTTGCGGGGCGATTCACGATAGTACTTCCCGAAATGATGAATATGGCGGGAACGGTGGGTACATTGTATGAGGTGACATATTCAGACACGGGGCCATTGTAGACTGTCACCCACGGGAGATTACGCGCAGCCTGACGCCATTCGAAGTTGTCGGACTGAGCTGCCTTGTCTACTCCCACCTGGTAAATTTCCATGCCTGCGGCGTGGTATTTGTCGTAAAGCTTCCGGAGTTCTATGTTGAGCGGCGCAGAGAAGTCCTGAGTATAGCTTGTGAAGTTGAGTACTACCACCTTGTTCTTATCGGCCACGTCGGATAGCTTCACTTTGGTGCCGTCGGCATTGGGCAGTTCGATGTCGATAAGGCCGACTTCGGGAGCGGCGATGGTGTCACGGTTGGTCGATAGACGTTTCATATTGCTAAGGTAGCGGTCCGATAGCATGTGGCAGCGCGGGTCGTCGGGTCGGTTTTCGTTGAATGCGTGGGCCACGGCACCGATGATTCGCAGGTCGCGCTTGTCGTTGATGTTGAGCAAAGGAGTGCCGTAGATCGACTTGTTGGCTATATAATATGCTACGATGCCAGCGGGATTGGTAAGTACGATGTCGGCCAGTTGACGCTTGAATGTAGTGGCTGTGTCAAGTGCGCTGACCCCATACTTGCCTACAAATGCGTTGATCAGACTATCGACTGATACCATCTGCCGTGAGGACTCTGAACCTGTGAGTTTGTATGTGCGGTCAAAATCTATGGCTGAGCCCTCGAAGTTAAGGTCGTCGATGCTATCAATGGGGAAGTAGACCGACTTGCCGCTGTAATTGAGGCGATATATCTCGGGATATGCTGGGGCGGAACCTGTGGCGGTAAAAGAGCCGTTGGAGTCGAGCTGCAGAGTGTCGATCACAAACCAGCCGCCAAGCTTGTTCTGTCCTTCGAGTACTACGTATGAGGGGGAATCTGCAGATGCATCGGATATTTTACCTTTGAGTTTCCATTCGGCATCTGAGCTGCACGAAATTACGGTCAGCGCTGTGGCTACCGTCAGGAGGATGTAGTGGATATTGCGCATTTTTATTGATTGGTTGTTCGTAATTGATAGCTTTGGCAAAGGTAGCATAAATTCTCGAATAAATGAAGAGGCTTCTGCCCGGGATAGGGAGAAGCCTCGAAGTTATCCAAAACTCTGCTTTTGTTATTTCTTCTTCTTGGAGCCTCTGCGCTTGGAAGCTTTAGCTGATTTTTTGCCTTTGCGCTTCGATGATGTAGCTTTGTGCTTCTTGGCGGGACGTGCGCTAAGAGCCTTTTCACAATTAGCTTTATTGAATGTAAACACGTCGCGATGTGTCACATAGTTGTCGAAGTCAATAATGTCGGCGGGATTGATGGCGATACCCATATAGCGGGTTTCGAAGTGGAGGTGCGGACCGGTGGAGCGGCCTGTCGAACCGCCGAGAGCGATGAGCTCGCCGGCATGTACATACTGGTCTTTCTTGGCGATGATGCGCGAGCAGTGACCATATATTGTCTCAAGACCGTTATCGTGGCGGATCACTACGTAATAACCGTAGCCACCGCGGTCGAAGCTCGTGATACGTACGCGTCCGTCGAATGCGGCCACGATCGAATCGCCTGTGCGGAGGTTGAGGTCAACGCCCTTGTGCATACGGCCGAAGCGGGCACGATAGCCGAAAGCGGAAGTAAGGCGACCACGGACGGGAGCCACATAGCCCGTTACGTCTATATCCTTGATCGAGGGAATGGGGAGACCTGCGTAAGCGCCGTTGACCGACTGAGAGTCCCAGTTGTAGTTGAAGAGCTCGGAGTTGTCGATCTGAATCTTCGGACCTGCATTTCGCATAGCGGCCATACCGAGAGCAGCGGCGTTGCCGGTCGGCTTTTGGTTAGCGATAAGGGTGTTGTGCTGGTTGGTGTGCTGGATGGGGAGTTGCGTCTGAGCCTGTACAGAGCATATCGAAGCTGCGAGAGCTAAGAGAGAGGTGGCGATTTTCTTGGTGAGGAGCATTAAGGCTGTGATTTTATTGGTTTGGGAGAAGTGAGCTTATTTACCGTCAGGGGAATAGAGGTGAGGGGTGATCAGCGGTGTCCACTCACAGATCTCTTCGGGCGTGAAGAAACGCTTCACTTCCACTTCCGCATCCTCGAGGGAGGAGGAGGCGTGGATTACGTTTTCCTGACCTGACATGCTGAAGTCGCCGCGGATAGTGCCGGGAAGTGCCTCGCGAGAGTTGGTGGCGCCGGTAAGCAGGCGTACTACCTTTACGGCATCAACTCCTTCAAGTACCATAAGTACTACGGGCGATGCTGTCATCGAATCCAGAATGAAGGGGAAGAATGGACGATCTACCAAATGTGCATAATGCTCACGTAGGATTGCCTCGCTCAGACGAGCCATTTTCATAGCCACAATGGTGAGACCCTTGCGCTCGAAGCGAGAGAGAATCTCGCCGATAAGTCCGCGCTGTACGGCCGACGGCTTAAAGATTACAAGCGTTTTTTCCATGAGTTGCAGGTTGGTTTTTAAGATTTAATTACTTTTTCCGTTGACGGATGTTCAAAGATACAAAATCAATCCGAGTAGCCAAAATATTAAAGAATATAAAAATCCATAATGGGTGGTTGTAACGTCTTTGTATTATGTAATTGGTTGTAGAATAGTTGAATATGATGAATATTAAAAAACGTGAAATTACGATTAAGATTGTTTACGCCAATTTTCAAAGTGTAAATAAATGCAAAATAATGTATTTATTTGTGGGGATAAATTAACAATTGGCTTTCTCGGTATCAGCTTATACGCCCCCAGTCGATGGTCTTGTTGAATAATGCGTTGAGCTCATGTAGGAGTGTTGCGTTGTCGGGCGACGTGAGTTCCGGGTCATTCTCAAGCACGAGTTCGGCGCTCTTACGTGCCAGTGAAAGCAGGGGACCATCGGTGGCGAGTGAGGCTATGTGCAGATCGATCGGCAGACCCGACTGCGCGGTGCCTTCGATATCGCCCGGGCCGCGCATCTTGAGATCGGCTTCTGCCACCACGAAGCCGTCGGTGGTGGAGGTCATAATCTGGAGGCGTTCGCGGGTCTCTTTCGCTATGGCGGCTTTCGACATAAGAATACAATAGCTCTGGTCGCCACCACGGCCTACACGTCCGCGCAACTGATGTAGCTGGGAGAGTCCGAACCGTTCGGCATTTTCAATCACCATAGTGGTGGCGTTGGGCACATTTACACCTACCTCGATCACGGTGGTCGCCACGAGAATTTTCGCTTCGCCGGATGCAAACAGATTCATCTGCGCATCCTTTTCGGCCGGCTTCATTTTTCCGTGTACGTAGGCTATGCGGTAGTCGCGGTATATGTCGCATATCGATTCGTAGCCCTCTTCGAGGCTGCGTAGGTCGAGTTTTTCGTTCTCTTTGATAAGTGGATACACGATGTAGACCTGCCGCCCTTCGCGCAGTTGTCGCGAGATCATCCGGTACACGTCCATTCGGTGCGATTCGTAGCGGAGCATAGTCTGCACCGGCTTGCGCCCGGGCGGAAGTTCATCGATCACCGAGACTTCCAGGTCGCCGTAGAGCGTCATGGCAAGCGTGCGGGGAATCGGTGTGGCCGTCATTACGAGCACATGTGGCGGTATGGAATTTTTGCTCCACATCTTAGCTCGCTGCGCCACTCCAAAGCGGTGCTGCTCGTCGATCACAGCCATACCGAGTGAGGCGAACTGCACATTATCTTCGATTACGGCATGGGTGCCTACAAGGATGTGGAGCGAGCCGTCGAGAAGTTGCGAGTGTATGATGTCGCGCTCCCGCTTAGGTGTGGAGCCGGTGAGCAGCTTGATGTTGATTCCTGCCGGAGCGGCGAGTTTGGTAAGTGTCTCGAAATGCTGTGTGGCAAGGATTTCAGTAGGTGCAAGAAGGCAGGCCTGACATCCGTTGTCGAGGGCTATCAGCATTGTCATAAGCGCCACGAGTGTCTTGCCGCTGCCCACATCGCCCTGTAGCAGACGATTCATCTGTCGTCCGGTGTTCATATCCGCACGAATCTCCTTGATCACCCGTTTCTGTGCACCCGTGAGCGGGAAGGGGAGGAAGCGCTCGTAGAAGGAGTGGAAGAAGTGGCCGACTTTCGTAAACCGCCGTCCGCTCAGTGCGGCAGCGCGGCGTCTGGAGTAGCGGAGTATGTTGAGCTGCAGGAAGAAAAGCTCCTCAAATTTTAATCGGTTGCGGGCTCGCTTAACACGGTCGGCCGAGGTCGGATTGTGTACCTCGCGTAGAGCCTCGACTTTCGACATAAGCCCCAGGCGGTTCACGATACCGCGCGGCAGCGTTTCGGCTATGTTGGCAAAATCGGAGGTCTCCATCACGGCCGACACCATATTATATATCGCGCGCGAGTTGATGGAGCGGTTGCGCAACTTTTCAGTGAGGGGATATACTCCCCGGAGTGGTATGGCAGCTATTGCAGCCGAAGGATCGTCGATTTCGGGATGTACCATGCTCCAGCGGCCGCTAAATTCCGACGGCCGTCCGAATAGCACGTAGGTGGTCTGTGTGCGGTAAGTTTCACGAATCCATTTCAGACGACGAAACCATACCACTTCCATCGTGCCCGTGCCGTCGGAGAAAAGTCCGATATATCGTTCCTTGGCTCCTTCGCCTGCTGAAGAGAAGCTGACGAAGCGGCCACGAACCTGTACCACCGGCATCTCTCCGCGGAAGTCGCGTATCGAATATATCTGACTGCGGTCGAGATAGTGCGACGGGAAGTGCTGAAGCAGATCGTAGGCAGTCGATAGCCCGAGCTCATTTTCCAGCAGCTCTGCTCGTCTCGGGCCTATCCCCTTGACGTATTTCAGCGACGTGGCACGCAGCCTGTCAATGCTCATTGGCGAGGATATAGCGGATTGCGGCCAGATCGGCCGGATGGGTGAGCTTAATTGTGTTTACACTTCCTTCAACCATAGCGATAGAGTCAGGATAGAGGGCTTCCACCACAGATGCATCGTCGGTGAAGGTATCGCGGTATGGCTGTCGGTATGCCTGCTCGATTATCGCGCGGGGGAAAGCTTGTGGCGTCTGGACGGCACGGAATGCGGAGCGGTCGATAGCGCGCGAACCTCCATTGCCGGCTATACGGAGTGAATCACTCACCGGCACTACCGGAACGGCACCTCGAGCGCCACGGCTTACGGCTTCGAGCAATCGGTCGGTCACCGCTGCGTCGACAAGCGGGCGCGCCGCATCATGGACCATCACAGTAGTGACATCATCAGTGACGACTTTGAGAGCATGATGCACCGATTCCCAACGCGTGGCTCCACCTTTCGTGAGGGTGATACCGGAGCTGTCGAAGTCGGGATGAGCCGCCGCCAGTTCATGCCACATATCGAAGTATGCGCTATGCAGGGCGATGATGATTTTGGATCCGGGCATTGCTTGGCGAATGCGCTCCACGGCAAGCATCAGCATAGGGCGTCCGTCGATGTCGACAAACTGCTTAGGCCGGTCGCCGCCGAAGCGTCGGCCCTCACCGGCAGCTACTATTATTACTGCCGTCGACGTATGTGCTGCTTCTCGTCTCACTCTTGGACCGGGGCTTGGAGAAGCGATCGGTAGGCTGCGGGATCAGTGATGATGCGCAATGCCTCACGGAAGATCTCATCGGAGGGATTGAATACCATCCGGAATGTGTCTTCCGTGAATATGTCGCGGCCTATCAGTGCTTTGATGTTGGTGCATATAATGTCGCGCGAGCGGGCAAACTCGTCAGCGTCGAAATCAAGCCCTTCGCTTTGCGCCATCTTGTTGAAGTCGTCGAGCATCTGTTCGGTGACCTGGAATTTCTCGGCATACGCTTCTGGGGTCTTGTAGAGCTTCTTGATCTTGCTTCGGTTGGCATCGACATAAGCGATAGCATACTTATTGATGACACCGCGGGCTATCACGTCGCGAAGATACGTGGAGTACGATGAGGTGTCGGCCGGTACGAATACGTCGGGGAGAATACCGCCGCCGCCATACACGCTTCGTCCGGTAGTAATGGTATTGAATCGTTCGGCAGTGTTGAGGTGGATGCTGTCGGCCGATGTCAGTTCTCCCGAAGCGTAGCGGTCGTAGATGTCGGCATGATACTGCTCGTCGTTGCCCTTTACGTAGGGCTTCTGGATGCAACGTCCCGAGGGTGTGTAGTAGCGGGCGATGGTGAGGCGTATCATAGAGCCGTCGGAAAAGGGGAATGGACGCTGCACAAGACCCTTGCCGAATGTGCGACGACCCACAATCACGCCACGGTCATGGTCTTGCAGCGCGCCGGCTAAAATCTCTGAGGCGGAGGCTGAATAGCGGTCGACCATCACTACTACGCGGTCGATATCCGTGTCGGGGTTATGCGAATTGGTGTAGCGCTGCGTAGGCACCTGATCGCCCCGGGTGGTTACGATCACGCTTTCGCGGGGGAGGAAGAGGCTTGCCAGATCGGTGGCCGATGTTAGGTAGCCGCCGCCATTGCTCGTGAGGTCAATGATAAGGTGACGCATCCCTTTCTTCTTGAGCTTCTTTATGGCTTCGTTAAATTCGTCGGGTGTAGTCTCGGCGAAGCGGCTTACCTCGATGAAGCCAACCTCGGGAGCGGCCATATATGCTGCCGCAATGCTATGGATCGGAATATCGTCGCGGGTGATGGTGAAGTCGATCAACTCCGGATTATTGCCGCGCTTCACACCGATGCGCACCTTCGAACCCTTGGGGCCGCGCAGACGCTTGATGATGTCGTTGTTGCCCATCTTCACGCCGGCCACCACCGAGTCGTTGATGGTGATTATGCGGTCGCCGGGTAGGACGCCGGCACGTGCGCATGGCGCTCCGGCTATCGCCTCGATGACGTAAAGCGTATCGGTGAGCATATTGAACTGTATGCCTACGCCGGAGAAGTTGCCCTGTAGAGGCTCGTTGAGAGCGCGGGTCTCTTCGGCGTTGGAATATTGCGAGTGCGGGTCGAGCTGACGGAGCATCGAGATCAAGGCTTGCTCGGTGATGGAGTCGATGTCAACCTTATCCACATAGTAGCGGTCGATAATCTGAGCCGTCTGGGCGAGTTTCTTGATCGAGGCCGACTGAGCCGATGCGCATAAGGCGAAGGTGAGTATCACCAGAAGTGAGGAGAATATTCTTTTCATAGAGTAGTCAGTTGAGTATAATTATTTCAAGGTATAAAAGGAGTGATCTCTTTGCCGAATGAAGCGAGTTCGCGTACCATCGACGAACTTATCATTGCCAACTCGGGGCGGGCCGGGAGTATCACGGTGTCGATATCGGGAGCGAGAAGCCGGTTGATATCGGCCATAGAGCGCTCATAGTCGAAGTCGGCGGCAGTACGGGCACCGCGCAGCAGTGCGGTAGCGCCGAAGTGTCGGGCGGCATCTACGGTGAGCCCCGACCACTCGGCTATCTCCACACGTCCGTCGGCGGCAAGTTGTTTCAGCGGCGGGCAGGTGCGTAGGTCGTCAATGGCGGAGGAGCCGGGTTTCGACACATTGATACCTTTCACCAATACAACGCGGTCGAAGATGGCAAGTCCGCGGCGCAGTATATCGAGGTGGCCGATCGTAAACGGATTGAATGAGCCGGTGAAGATTGCGGTAGCCATACTGGATTATCCGATTTGAGAGTCATCCTCTACCACGAGGTTGTCGATAATGAAGTTCTGGCGCTCTATTGAGTTCTTACCCATATAGAAGCGGAGCAGTTCGGCCACACAGTCCTCCTTGTGAAGTGATACTCTGTCGGCACGCATCTTTTCGCCTATAAATCCGCGGAATTCCTCCGGGGAGATTTCGCCGAGACCTTTGAATCGTGTGATTTCGGCATTGGTGCCAAGCGAGTTGATGGCACGAATGCGCTCTTCGTCGGAGTAGCAGTAGTATGTCTCGTCGTCGGGCGCCGCTTTCTTTATCTTGCCGGAGCGCTTCGCCGTCTTTTTGTTGCGTACGCGGAAGAGGGGAGTCTGGAGGATATATACGTGGCCGGTCTTGACCAGATCGGGATAAAACTGAAGGAAGAAGCAGAGCAGGAGCATACGGATGTGCATACCGTCGACGTCGGCATCGGTGGCTATGATCACCTTGTTGTAGCGCAGATTGTCGATCGACTCCTCGATGTTGAGTGCAGCCTGCAGAAGATTGAATTCCTCATTTTCATATACCATCTTCTTGGTCTTGCCGTAGGTATTCTTCGGCTTTCCGCGGAGGGAAAATACAGCCTGAGTCTCCACATTGCGTATCTTGGTGATGGAGCCGGCCGCCGAGTCGCCCTCGGTGATGAATATCGACGATGCCATACGCTTTTCCTCCGGCGCACGAGCATCGGTGAGATGCACTCGACAGTCGAGCAGCTTCTTGTTGTGAACCGAGATTTTCTTAGCCTGTTCGCGCGCCTTCTTGGTTACGCCGGCCATAGCCTTGCGTTCACGCTCACTCTCCTGCACTTTCTTAAGTATCACATCCGCTATGTCGAGATTGCGGTGGAGATAGTTGTCGAGTTCGCGTTTGAGGAAGTCGCCGATAAATTTTGCTACCGTGGGGCCGTTTGGACCTACCTCACGGGAGCCGAGCTTGATCTTGGTCTGTGATTCAAATTCCGGCTCTTCAACTTTGATAGCCACGGCGCAGACTATACCGTTGCGGATATCGGAGTATTCGAGCGATGCGCGGCCGAAGTAATCCTTGAACGTACGGCTAACAGCTTCCTTGAATGCAGTGAGGTGTGTGCCGCCCTGGGTGGTGTACTGGCCGTTGACGAATGAGTAGTACTCCTCGCCATACTGGTTGGCGTGAGTGATGGCTATCTCGATGTCGTCGCCTTTGAGGTGAATGATCGGATATAGCGGATCATTGGTCATGTAATCCTTCAGCAGATCGAGCAGACCGCCACGCGAGAAAAATTTCTTGTCGTTGAACTCGATTGTGAGGCCGGTGTTGAGGTATGAGTAGTTTTTCAGCAGCGGCACGATGAATTCCTCGCGGAAACGGTAGTCGCGGAAGAGATTGTTGTCGGGGGTGAACTGCACGAATGTGCCGTTGGGCTCATCTGTGGGGAATGGCTCTGTGGCCTCCACAAGATCACCTCCGGTGAATACGGCACGGCGCTTGAAGCCGTCGCGTACACTTTCGATGATAAAATCGGATGAGAGAGCGTTGACGGCCTTGATACCTACACCGTTGAGGCCTACCGATTTTTTGAACACAGCAGAGTCGTATTTCGCGCCGGTGTTCATCTTCGACGACGCATCGACCAGACTTCCCAGCGGAATGCCGCGGCCGTAGTCGCGCACGGTCACGGTAACCGGAGTCATCGTCACCTTTATCATCTTACCGAATCCCATCATGAATTCGTCGATGGAATTATCGAGTACCTCCTTGATCAGCACATATATACCGTCGTCGGAAGCCGAGCCGTCGCCGAGTTTGCCGATGTACATGCCTGGGCGGAGGCGGATATGCTGATTCCAGGCAAGCGTGCGTATGGCGTCCTCGCTATACTGTACCTGACCTGTATTAATGTCGGAGGTGAATTCTTGCGGTGTGTCGGTGGTGGGGTCGTTGCTCATTTCGGGATAGGTGAATATATCCCCCAAAGTTACAAAAAATCCACCGATTTCACAAATTGAGCAGCCGGAGCACATATCCTCTCAGCCCCAATGATATACCGCATTCACTCACGGCGCGTGCCACCTCGCGCTTTACTTCGCGTGAGTTACTGTGGCGTGCCTGTCCGAGAGCATAGGTGAGGTGGTGGCGGAGGGAGTCGGCTACAAGGCGTAGGGGGATGCCATAGTAGAGGGCAAGTCGGCGGCAGGCAAGCGATGCGCGAGCCGAAAATATGGCGCGGCGTCCGGCATCGGAATCGTTGGATATCGACGCATGCCCTACGGAGTAGGCAAGCGACGGCCGGTGGTCGTAGATGATGGTGCCAGCAGCTGCGAGCGCAAGCATTATGGATGTATCCTCGAAACCGAAGTGAGGGTTGCATATCACGTCGCGCCGCTGGGCTAATGCGTCGGTGACTACGCTTGCGCGGTAAAGTACCGTCGACAGGTGCATTGCCGCCGGCCGCCTACGCCGCAGCAGGGCGAGCATAAATTCGTGGGATGCCGCTGATTCTGCCGGTATATCGCGCCCGAATCCGGCGCGCTCGCGGATGGTGTGATCCGGGTGGACTTCCATCCAAGGTGAATAGATGGCTACTGCTTCTGCGTGGCTCTCGAGAGCGCGGAATTTATTGTCGAGCGTGTCGGTACCGAGCCAATAGTCATCGTCGGCGCAGTCGGTGATATATCGTCCGCGGCATTGTGACAAAGCATCAAAATAGTTGACGGCCACTCCGCGGTTGCGATCGGAGGTCAGCAGTCGTATCGTATCAGGATATCGGGTGGCAAAGTCTTCGGCCACAGCGAGAGTTCCATCGGTCGAAGCATCGTCGGATATGATGATTTCCACACGCGCGGCCGTCTGCTGTCGGAGAAGTGACTGCAGCGCGCGGCCGAGAGTGGCGGCACTGTTGTAGGTCGGAACTATAACCGATATGTCGGTGGTAGCGCTCATTGCAGATGCTCGGATACGAATTGTTGGCGCAGAGCCGGGGCATTGTAATGTTCGTGCCAGCGGGTGTACGCTCCTTCGCGCAATCGCGCCGTACGCTGGTTGCTGTCGAGATAGGGCAGCAGGCCTCTCACAAATTCTTCCGTAGTGGAGTCGGGGGCAAGCAACAGACCGCAATCATCATCGACTATTTCCGGCACTCCGCCTACTTCCGTAGCTATGGCCGGTATACCGTAGGCCATAGCCTCACAGATGCTTATCGGGCGCCCTCCCTCCGAATCGCTCAGGAGCATAATCCAGTCGATCGGTTCGGAGAATAATACGCGCTGCACTGCCGGGTTAGGCATTGCTCCTCGCAGTTCCACGCTGAGATTCGGTTCCGCCACTTCCGCTACTTTAGCGCGTAGGTCGGACATCAGCGGGCCGTCGCCGATATGAATCCATCGGATTTGTGTTGAGGGGCGGGCTACAGCGAGTTTGCGCAGCATCTCGAGATTGCGGGCTACACCCTTACCCGGATATACGCGCGCTACCGACAGAAAGGTGAGTGCACGGTCGGCCGACGAGTGGCCGGTGGCCATTTCATCGGGGTACAATTTCACGCAGCCAAGTGGGGCAGTGCTGATTTTTCCGGAATGCTCGGGAAATATTTCGCGCAGATAATCCGCTGCATCATCGGAAGCGCAATACACTCCCGCCGACTCTCCGATGGCGATACTCCGCGGCTTCATGGCACGCCGGGTATATACATCGTGGCCGTGAGCGCGGTTCACGTAGCGCAGGTGCGGGAGGCGATTGCGGAGTCTACCCAAGGCTGCCGCCGGAAAGTCGAGCCAGAATGTCTCGATTACGGTTTGCTGAAGGTCGATGCCTCGCTTCTCTATCCATCGGCTGAAGAAGCGTTCGAATGCCATCGAAGCGGCTGTGAAAGTAAGATTAGTGTATGATCGCGGCGAGCCGCAGAAGCGCCACATGCCGGGAGTGAACAGGTAGGCCAACCGACGCCATTTGTGCCGCCACATCGGGGACACGACCCAGTCGTAGCAGATCTCCACATTGGCCGGAAGCACGACAGCGTCAGCCGGGCTTATCGAAGTGGTCGGCATCACTATCACACGCCCGAACGCCTCTGAAAGAGCCTCGATCTCAGGCACGACGAAAGCGCCCTCGGTGATAGCTCCGAGAGGGAACGCGTCGGTAATGAGTATAGCCGTAGTCATACGCGGAGGTTAAATTTGCGGCCGCCCACCGAGCGGGGAGCGGCCGCGTATATCAATTCAGAAAATAGAGTATCAGGCGATGCCGAGGTGCTTCTTGATCAGTTCGATCTTAGCGAGAGCATCGGCGTTGGCTTTGTCGTAGTCGACAGCCGATTCAAGTTTGCCGTGAACCTCGATATAGAATTTGATCTTGGGCTCGGTACCTGAAGGACGGATGCTCACCTTAGTGCCGTCGGCAGTGAAATACTGGAGCACGTTGGAAGTAGTGGGCATATCCATCTTCTCTATGGTGCCGTCGGTTACGTTGCGGCAGGTGAGAGCCTCATAGTCCTTGATGGTCACCACGGGGCTGCCTGCAAGTTCCTTCTGCGGATTTTCGCGGAACGACTTCATCATAGCCTGGATCTCTTCGGCACCCGACTTGCCCGTGCGTACCACCGAGATACCCTCCTCGTGGGAGTAGCCGTAGGTCATGTAGATATTCTGGAGCATAGTGAGGAAGTCCATACCCTTCTCCTTGGCCCACGCTGCGGCTTCGGCCATAAGGGAGATGGCGCTCACGGCATCCTTGTCGCGGCAGAAGTCCTCGGCAAGGAAGCCGTAGCTCTCTTCGCCGCCGCCGAGATAGCGGTTGGTGCCTTCGTTGTCGCGGATCACGGCTGCGATCCACTTGAAGCCGGTGTAGCAGTCGTACATGGTGATATTGTTCTTGTCGGCGATCGACTTGATGGTCTCGGTCGTAACGATGGTCTTTACGATATATTCTTTACCGGTCAGACGGCCGAGTTCGGCGTTGCGGGTCATGATGTAGTTGAGGAGGATCATCACGATCTGGTTGCCGTTGAGCAGCACGTATTCGCCGTTGGCGTCGCGCATCACGCAGCCGATGCGGTCGGCGTCGGGGTCAGAAGCCATCACCAGGTCGGCGCCCACTTCCTTAGCCTTGGCGATAGCCATAGCCATGGCCGGTGGATTCTCCGGGTTGGGGGATGCTACGGTGGGGAAGTCGCCGGAGGTGATATCCTGCTCGGGCACGTGGATGATGTTCTCGAAACCGTAATTGCGGAGCGACTCGGGGATGAGGTGTACGCCTGTGCCGTGGATCGGGGTGTACACGATCTTCATATCCTTGTTCTTCTCTACAGCCTCGGGGCTGAGTTGCAGACCCTTGATCGCTTTGAGGAATGCTTCGTCGATGTCGCGGCCGATGATCTGGATCTTCGACTTGTCGCCGTCGAAGCGGATCGACTCTACACCCTTGATGCGGTTCACGTGGTCGATGATATTGGTGTCGTGGGGAGCGATGATCTGTGCACCGTCCTCCCAGTAAGCCTTATAGCCGTTGTATTCCTTCGGGTTGTGGGAAGCGGTGATGTTGACGCCGCTCTGGCATCCTAGGTGACGGATAGCGAAGGAGAGTTCGGGGGTGGGACGGAAGCTGTCGAAGAGATAAGCCTTGATGCCGTTAGCCGAGAAAATATTGGCTACGATTTCGGCGAAGCGGCGCGAATTGTTGCGTACGTCGTGACCTACCACTACGCTGATTTCAGGAAGATCCTTGAAAGCTTCTTTAAGGTAGTTGGCCAGACCCTGAGTGGCCGCGCCAACGGTATAGATATTCATGCGGTTGGAGCCTGCGCCCATAATGCCGCGGAGGCCGCCGGTGCCGAATTCGAGATCTTTGTAGAAGGATTCGATGAGCAGAGTGGGATCCTCGTCGTCGAGCATAGCCTGCACCTCTTTGCGGGTAGCTTCATCGTAGCCTTCGCCAAGCCATACCTGAGCTTTGGCCGTCACGGTTTTCAACAGTTCGTCGTTGTTATTTTCCATATTGTAAAATTTAAGGATAGTTAGATACTTGATTTTGGATACTTACAAATTTACTCTTTTATTCTTTAACAACAAAAAAATCTTAGAAAAGTAAGAACCGCAATTAATAATATTTTGGTCTTAGCGGAGCGAGGAGAGGGCGTCGAGGAGCGACTGCACTCGGGTGCGCATCTCCTTTAGGCGAGCAATGGTCTGGTGACGCTGTTCGATGCCGTGCGGATTCACGCGGAGCTGCTCCTGAGCCGCCTTGAGGCTAAGTCCGCGTTCCTTCACCAGAAAGTGGATCATCGCTATCTTGTCGATGTCGGCCGGAGTGTAGAAGCGGGTGCCCTTGTCGTTGCGCTTGGGCTTGATCACAGTGAAGTTCTTTTCCCAGAAGCGAAGCGTAGATGCCGGTAGATTGAGGATGTCGGCCACCTCGGATATCTTGTAATATTTCTTGTCGAGCGGATCCATATATGGTTGCAAAAATAAGCAAAAACCACTAATTTTGCACATTATCTAACAAGCAATTCACGAGTAATTTAACTACATCACACTAATATGCTTACAGCAAAAGAGATACGTGAGTCGTTCAAAAACTTTTTTGAATCGAAACAACATCACATCGTGCCCTCTGCGCCGATGGTGATCAAAGATGACCCGACGCTGATGTTTACCAACGCCGGCATGAATCAGTTTAAAGACATTATCCTCGGCAACAAGGCTGCCAAATACAAGCGTGTAGCCGACTCGCAGAAATGTCTGCGAGTGAGTGGCAAGCACAACGACCTCGAAGAGGTGGGTATGGACACATACCATCACACCATGTTTGAGATGCTCGGCAACTGGAGCTTCGGCGACTATTTCAAGAAGGAAGCCATCGACTGGGCTTGGGAATATCTCGTGGATGTACTCAAACTCGACCCCAAACGTCTGTATGCTACCGTATTCGAAGGGTCTGAAGCCGAAGGTCTCGGCCGCGATGATGAAGCTGCAGGTTACTGGGAGAGCCATTTGCCGGCCGACCATATCATCAACGGCAACAAGCACGACAACTTCTGGGAGATGGGCGATACAGGTCCCTGCGGCCCCTGCTCCGAGATCCATATCGACCTTCGCTCCGACGCCGAGCGTGCCGAGAAGCCCGGACGCGATCTGGTCAACCACGATCATCCGCAGGTAATCGAGATCTGGAACCTCGTGTTCATGCAATACAACCGCAAGGCCGACGGCTCGCTCGAGCCGCTCCCCGCGAAGGTAATCGACACCGGTATGGGCTTTGAGCGCCTCTGTATGGCTCTGCAGGGTAAGACGTCCAACTACGACACCGACGTGTTCACACCTCTTATATCTAAGATCGCCGAACTGTCGGGCAAGCCCTACGGACAGGATCCGAAGGTCGACATTGCCGAGCGCGTGATCGCCGACCATGTGCGCACCATCGCCTTCTCCATCGCCGACTCTCAGCTCCCCGGCAATGCCAAGGCCGGCTATGTGATTCGCCGAATCCTGCGTCGCGCCGTGCGCTATGCATACACCTTCCTCGGTCAGAAGCAGGCCTTCATGTATCGGCTTATCGATACCCTTATCGAAAGCATGGGCGAGGCCTATCCCGAACTTCCCGCACAGCGCGAACTGATAATGCGTGTGATCAAGGAGGAGGAGGATGCTTTCCTCCGCACGCTCGAAAATGGTATCCGCATGCTTGAATCCGCCATGCAGGCTGCCAAGCAGAAGGGGTCCAATGAAATCTCCGGCAAGGAAGCATTCGTGCTCTACGACACCTACGGTTTCCCGCTCGACCTCACACAGCTCATCCTCAAGGAGGCCGGTATGACTCTCGATCAGGCCGGATTCGACAAGGAGATGGCTGCGCAGAAGGAGCGTGCCCGCAATGCTGCCGCCGTAGAGACCGACGACTGGACCACTCTCGCCGAGGGTGAGACCGAATTTGTAGGTTATGATCACACTTCCTGCACTGCCCGAATACTCCGCTACCGCAAGGTGAAGCAGAAGAAGGGCGAATACTTCCAGGTTGTCCTCGACCACACCCCCTTCTACGCCGAAATGGGCGGTCAGGTAGGCGATCGTGGCACACTTACATCCGACGTCGACGGCTCCGTGACAGAGATATATGATACCAAGCGCGAAAATGGTCAGACCGTACACCTTGTAGCCACGCTCCCCGCTATTGTCGACGGTGCTTTCACTGCCACTATAGATGAGAAAGCCCGACTTGCTACATCGTGCAATCACTCTGCCACACACCTTCTCCATCAGGCGCTCCGTCAGGTGCTCGGCACACACGTGGAGCAGAAAGGCTCATTTGTGTCACCCGAACTTCTCCGTTTCGACTTCTCCCACTTCCAGAAGCTTACCCCCGAAGAGATACGCGAGGTCGAGCGAGTAGCCAATGCTAATGTACGTCGTGCCATTCCGCTTTGCGAAAACCGTGCCGTACCCATTGCCGAGGCACGCGAGATGGGCGCCATGGCTCTCTTCGGTGAGAAGTATGGCGAGGAGGTGCGCGTGATCAAGTTCGACGACTCCGTAGAACTCTGTGGCGGTACACACGTGGCCAACACCGGTAACATCGGTATGATACGCATTATCTCCGAAAGCAGCATCGCCGCCGGAATCCGACGTATCGAAGCCATCACGGCCGAGCGCGTTGAGGATGCCGTCGACGAAATGACCCGTACACTCCACGAAATCGGCTCGATGCTCAATAATGCTCCTGATATCCTCGGCGCTCTCAAGCGTTCGATCGCCGAGAATGCCGAACTCCACAAAGAAGTGGAGGAATACTTCCGCGAGCGCATCAAGAATCTTGCCGACGATCTGCTCTCCAAAGCGCAGGTATCCGGTGATATAAAACTCGTCACACTCACAGGCATCCGTGTGCCCGACGTAGTGAAAAACGTAGCCTTTGCCGTGCGCGCGGCTTCTCCCGAAGCTACAGCCTTCGTAGGTGCTACAGTCGATGTGAGCGGCAAGCCCCTGCTCACGGTGATGCTCACCGATGATGTTGTGGCCCGCGACCTTAATGCTTCACAGCTTGTGCGCGAAGCTGCCCGGAAGATCAAGGGCGGCGGCGGTGGTCAGCCCGGATTCGCTCAGGCCGGCGGCAAGGATGCAAGTGGCATCTCCGAAGCCTTTGAGGCTCTTGTATCAGCAATCAAATAAACAAGTACTCATAACAAATGAAAAGGCTGAACCGTGAGGCTCAGCCTTTTTATTTTCAATAAAGCTAAAACGCGCTTAGAGGCGACGTGCGCCGTCAGATACGATCACGGGGTAGATCATCGGTTCGTGGCCGTAGCGCTCATTGAATTTCTCCTTTACTGTGGCGATGAAGTCGTCGTAGAGCTCATCCTTCACGAGATTTACGGTACAGCCGCCGAAGCCGCCGCCCATAATGCGCGAGCCGGTCACGCCGCATTCGCGAGCCACATTGTTGAGATAGTCGAGTTCCTCACACGATACTTCGTAGAGCTTCGACATACCTTCGTGAGTGCCGTACATGCAGCGGCCTACGGTATCGTAGTCGCCGCGGTTGAGGGCATCGCATACGTCGAGCACGCGCTGCTTCTCTTCGATCACGTACTTGGCGCGCTTATAGTCCTCCTCGGAGATCTGGTCGCGTGCTGCGTCGAGCATAGCCATGTCGGCATCGCGGAGAGTCTCCACACCGAGAGTCTTGGCCACGCGTTCGCAGGATTCGCGACGTTTGTTGTAGGGGGAGTCCACCAGTTCGTGCTTCACGCGGGAGTCAACAAGCACGAGCTTGTAGCCGTCGAGCTTGAAGGGGAAGTACTCGAATTCGCCAGAGCGGCAGTCGAGGCGCATCAGGTTGTCTTTCTTGCCGTGTACGGAGGCAAACTGGTCCATGATGCCGCAGTTCACACCGCAGTAGTTGTGCTCGGTGCTCTGGCCGATCTTGGCAAGCTCCATCTTGGAGAACTTGTTGTCGTTGAAAAGCTCGTTGAGAGCGTTGGCAAAGCAGCTTTCGAGAGCTGCGCTCGACGAAAGGCCGGCGCCCAGAGGCACGTTGCCGGCAAATACGGCGTCGAAGCCTTCTACATTGCCGCCACGCTTGATGATCTCACGGCATACGCCGAAGATATAGCGAGCCCACTGCTGCTTGGGGGCATCTTCCTCGTTGAGGCCGAATTCGGCGTAATCGTCAATGTCGATCGAATATACACGCACCTTATCGGTGCCGTTGGGAAGGATTTCAGCCATGATCACTTTGTCGATGGCGCCGGGGAATACGAATCCGCCGTTGTAATCGGTATGCTCGCCGATGAGGTTGAAACGTCCGGGAGCTACGAAGAGGATGCCTTTCTTGCCGAAGCGCGACAGAAAGTGCTCGTTGATTTTGTCTTTCATGCTTTTAAGTTGATATAAAGTAATATTATTTGAGTACGGATTTCAGATAAGCTGTGAATTCGGCTTTGGTCATATAGCCGGTCTTGAAGATGGGTTTCTTGCCGGGGAGGATCACCACTACCGTGGGGATCGAAGATATGCCGAGTTTCTGAGCCAGATCGCCGTTGGCATCTACATCGGCTGCATAGAATTCAGCCTTGGCCGACATCTCGCCTGCTACCTCATGGTACACGGGCTTGAACTTCATGCAGGGGCCGCACCATGTAGCCCAGCAGTCGATCACTACGGGCTTCTTCGAAGCCTTGGGAAGCTGATTGTTGGTGATGTCCTTCACCGCGTCCTTTTTCTTGGGGGCTTCAGCCGGAGCGGCTTCGGGAGCCTCGGTCTCGGCTGCCGCTACGGTTTCGGCGGGCACCTGAGATTCAGCTACTGTCGGTTCGGCAGTGGTTGCGGGTTCGGGCTGAGGAGTGGAGGTGGCATTGCTGCACGATGCTATCGCTAAGGCAGCAGCGGCAAAGAGATAGTTGAGTTTCATAATCTGATGTATGCTTGTGAAATTATTATAGTCTGATATGGCAAATTTACGCAAAAGATATTCAATAACCTATCCCTTTGGCATTTTTTTAGATATAAAAAGAGCGACCCGCACACTTGGTGTACGAGTCGCTATGCTTTTGTATTGCTGTATGCTTAATTATTCAGCAACAACTGCGCTGTCAGCAGCAACGGTGTCAGCAGCAACGGTGTCAGCAGCAACAGTGTCAACAGCGTTGGTGTCGCAGCATTCCTTAGCGCAGGAATCGCTATCAGCAACTTCAGCCTTAGCAGCTTCGTTACCACCGCAAGCGAACATAGATACGCTCATAACAACAGCAAGAGATAAAAATAACTTTTTCATTTCGTTTTGTGATTTAGATTAAATAAAACAATATTTTTAGCTTCAAAAACGCCACAAAGGTAATACCTTTTTTTGATACCGCAAGCATTTTTTTGCTTTTTTTTGTTGCAGGCGAATTTTTTTGTGAAAAAATCGAAAAATTTGTGTAGAAAATCGCGGTTTATTAACATTTGGCTGCTGCCCGAGATACAACACCTATATATTATATGTGTATAGGCTCCGCGCCGCGGCGCGCGATCTCGTTGGCCATCTTCACGGCCTTCGATATATGGTTGCAGATATGGTCATGCCCGATGAGTTTGTCTACCCCTGCGTTTTCGAGCGTATGAGCTACGCGTTCATTCACACCGGAGAGTACGATCTCTATACCATCGTTCTGCGACGACTTGATGAGTATCTCGAGGTTGTGGATAGCGGTGGCATCGATAAAGGGTACTTTACGCATACGCAGGATACGTACCACCGGCTTACGCTTCATCGAGGCGCGCATAAGCTCGTCAAACTTAGTAGCCACACCGAAGAAGAAGGGGCCGTCGATTTCGTAGACCTCCACTCCTTTGTCCACATCGAGTACCTCGTGGGCTGTGGAGTCGGTGCCTGCTGTAGCATCGAGTTGCTCGGAATACACACGGATTTCGGTGTTTTCAGTCACACGTCGCAGGAAGAGGATGATAGCCAGCAGCAGGCCGATCTCAATTGCGATGGTGAGATCGAAGACCACGGTAAGCAGGAAAGTGACGGCAAGCACTGTGATGTCGCCCTTCGGATTGTGGAGCATACCGCGCACCGTGCGCCAGCCGCTCATATTGTAGCTTACTACAATCAGCACGGCAGCAAGGCAGGCCATCGGCACCATATTGATAAGCGGCATAGCGAAGAGGAATACGATCAGCAACACTATAGCGTGGATGATACCGGCCACCGGTGTGCGTCCGCCGTTGGTGATATTGGTCATCGTGCGGGCTATGGCGCCGGTCACGGGAATACCGTTGAAGAAGGGTACAACGAGATTGGCCGCGCCCTGGCCGATCAGCTCGGTATTGGTATTGGTGCGCGAGCCGGTGATACCGTCGGCCACAGTAGCCGACAGTAACGACTCTATAGCTCCGAGCATCGCGATGGTGAAGGCCGATGGTAGAAGGTCGTTGATAGTCTGCATGCTCAACTCGAACCCGTGAGGCTGCGGAATGTCGGTTGAGAGATTACCGAAGCGGTCGCCGATCGTAGTGACGTGGAATTCAGGCCATATCATACCGGCACCCCATACGGCTGCCGTCATCACTATAATAGCGATAAGCGCGCCGGGCAGTTTCTTCGATATCAGGGGCACCACCACAATCAGCAGCAGCGATGCCACGCCTACGATCACCGTCGGCGTATCGATATTTGCAATAGAGCGAAGATACACACCCCATTTGCTGATGAAATCCGAAGGCACATCGGTGAGGCCAAGCCCGAGGAAATCGTTGATCTGTGTCGAAAAGATCGTTAGCGCGATACCGGATGTGAAGCCGATTACCACCGGGTATGGGATAAATTTTATCACCGTACCGAGGTGGAATAGCCCCATCAATATAAGTATCAGACCGGCCATGGCAGTGGCTATGTACAGGCCTTCAAGCCCGTAGCTCGCAATGATGCCGGCCACGATCACTATGAAAGCACCCGTCGGACCACCGATCTGCACCGAGCAGCCACCGAGAGCCGACACGAGGAAGCCGCCGATGATGGCAGTCACCAAACCCACCGTGGGACTTACCCCCGACGCTATGGCAAATGCGATGGCGAGCGGCAGAGCCACGATACCCACTACGATACCGGCTATAAGGTCGGCCTTGAATTTTGCTGACGAATAGTGCGTGAGAGCCGAAAAGAGCTTCGGCTTGAATTGGATTGGTCCTGAAAGATTCATACCTTAAAAAGTATTGTACCTGAAAAAACGAAACTATTTTGAAAACCTATATATATGTGATTCGGAAGCGTTCACACGCGCCGATACCTTAGAATTCGCCTGCAAAGTTACAAAAAAATGGTCTCTTTAGAGATCATTTCGGTAAAATGATTTCTATAGAGATCATATTGCCGAAGTGATTTCTGTAGAGATCACTTTTGTGCGGAAAAAGAAAGAAGGAGACTGCGCTGCTTCTGCAGCACAGCCTCCGGTAATTATAGAGAGTAGAATTTGGGGGTGCGGGATGTCTACTTGGCGCCGAAGATTACGATGCGGTTCCAGTTGTTGGTGCCGTAAGGCTGCGTTGCGCTGCCATAAGCCTGAGTGTCGAGGCGGTCGGCGGAGATACCGTAGTTGTTGACGAGGGCTTTCTTCACGGCCTGAGCACGGCGCTCGGAAAGGTTCTGGTTGTAAGCGGCTGTACCGGTGTCGCGGTCAGCGTAGCCAGCTATGGTGATCTTCAGGTCCGGATTAGCCTTGAGGTACTGAGCCACGTTGTACACATTCACCATTTCTTCGCCGGAAATCACGTCGGAATTGATATCGAAGCGCACGGTAGTAAGGAGGGCGTTTTCAGTAACCTGTACTTCAGCTTCTTCCACTTCGGGGCAGGGGAGTTGGGCGTTAGCTACTGCGAGAGCTGCTGCAGTGGCTGCGAGTTCGCCGCGGAGATCATTGACCTGATTGTTGAGATTGTTGATATAGCCTAAGTAGTCGCAAGCATTGTATTTCTGGAAGTCACGGCCACCGATGTTGAAGCTCAGACCGCCGATAGCAGTTACGTTAGCCTCGATAGGCTTGCCCTGAGTGTAGTTGTTGAAGTTGTCGCCGTAAAACTGTGCGCGTGCTTCAGCGAAGAAATCGACATATTCACAGAGGCGGAAGCGGAGCTGGAAGCCTGCCGATACTGGTACCATCCACTGCGATTTGCGGGTGCCGTCGAGATTGGCTTCGCGGTCGTTGCCCGGCAGTCCCTTGTAGTCCCATACGTATGTACCGCCCACACCTACAAAGGGGATAAATGAAAATACACGGTCGGGATTTACTCCGCAGCAGGAGGTGGTCATATCCCACATAAGGTCGGCGTTGACTGTTGCCATCTGGGCTTTGTTCTTGGCCATGAAGTCCCAGCGCATCTTGCCATACATACCCGACAGGCGCACTCCGAGATAGGGGCTGAACCAGTGGCCTGCACCTATATTATATACCGGGGTATAGTGGCGTTCGGCTTTGCCCATATCTTCGGGCAGACCTTTTTCTACGAAAGGTGTCTGAATACCCGCGCCGAGTTGCACGAACCAGTTGTCGCGCCACGACGATGTATAGTGATCCTTGCAGTCCACTGCCTGATCTACTGTTACGATAGTTTCCTCAACTACCACTGTGTCTTGTGCCTTGACGGCGGGAGCTGCAAGTGCGAATACGCTAAGAGCTGCTGCAGAAAGTAAGTGCATTTTCATCTTGAAAAGGTTTTAGAAGGAGATTTTTGATTTGATTTGATAGAAACGACTTTTTTAATTCCCTCATGCTCCTTGCTTGTGGAGCTGAGTTGCAATTATAACATCAGGTAGTTTTGTAATGTTCCAAAAAAAATCAAAAAAAAATTCACATCGTTGGCTTTCATGCAGATTCAGTGAGCCGATTAAGTAAAAATTGGCTATCTTTGCATTTCCAACAAAAAAGCAAGGAATAATAATGTCACTACATACATCAGCCAACCATACCGACCATTCACCCAGACGTATAGCCGTGCTCGGCTCGACCGGCTCGATCGGTACGCAGACCCTCGACATTATCTCCTCGCATCCCGATCGTTTTGCAGCCGAGGTGCTTGTGGCAGGCCGTAATGTGGATATGCTCATAGAGCAATCCCGCCGCTTCCGCCCCTCTCTGGCCGTGATAGCCGACGAATCTAAGTATGCCGCTTTGCGCGATGCCCTTGCTCCGCTTGGCATCTCCACAGCTGCCGGAGCTACTGCCGTAGCCGAAGCCATGACATTGCCGCAGATCGATACAGTCCTCACGGCCACTGTCGGTTATAGTGGACTTGCCCCCACTATCAGTGCTATCCGTGCCGGTAAGGACATTGCGCTCGCCAACAAGGAGACGCTCGTCGTAGCCGGTGACCTCATCACCCGGATGCTCGCCGCTTCGCCATCCGGACTCTACCCCGTAGATTCCGAGCATAGCGCTATCCGGCAGTGTCTTATCGGAGAAGACCCGGCTCGCGTTAGCCGACTCATCATTACAGCCTCCGGCGGACCCTTCCGCAATATGACGCTTGCGCAGATGCGTACCGCCACCGTCGAGCAGGCGCTTTCACACCCCAACTGGCACATGGGTGCCAAGATCACCATCGATTCCGCTACGATGATCAACAAAGCATTCGAGATCATCGAAGCCCGCTGGCTCTTCGGCGTCGCTCCCGATAAGATAGTGCCGGTCGTACATCCGCAATCGATCATACACTCTATGGTAGAGTTTGTCGACGGCGCCGTCAAAGCCCAGCTCGGCACACCCGATATGCGCCTTCCCATCAGCTTTGCGCTCGCAGCCGACGCCCGCCTGCATTCCGATCGTCCTGCGTTGCGGCTTAGCGATATGTCGGAGCTCACGTTCACCGAGCCCGACTACCGGCGCTTCCCCTGTCTTTCTCTGGCATCCTACGCACTCGACCGCGGCGGCAATACTGCATGTATCATCAATGCTGCCAACGAGGTAGGCGTCGCTGCATTCCTCGATCGCCGCATCGCGTTCACTGATATTTATAATCTTATCCGTCATACCCTCGATCATATCGACTACGTGGCCTCGCCCGACTACGCTGACTATGTGGCTACCAACGATGCCGCCGTCGAGTTCGCTCGTGCAGCGGTGGCCGGGGGCGACATACCTTCATATTACAACGATTAACACCACACCCCTCAAATGGAGACATTTTTTATCAAAGCCGTACAACTTATAGCAGCCCTCGCCTTTCTGGTGATCGTCCACGAATTCGGTCACTATATCATCGCGCGCGCTTTCGGCATCAAGGTAGAGAAGTTCTACCTCTTTTTCAACCCCTGGTTCAGCCTCTTCAAGTGGAAACCCAAGCCCTCCAAGAAGCCCAAACTCGATAAGGACGGCAATCCCAAAGCTACGTGGCGCGACACCGAGTACGGCATTGGCTGGCTCCCGCTCGGCGGATATGTGAAGATCGCCGGCATGATCGACGAGTCGATGGACAAGGAGCAGATGAAGCAGCCCGAGCAGCCGTGGGAATTCCGCTCCCGTCCGGCCTATCAGCGCCTGTCGGTTATGCTTGCTGGCGTGGTGTTCAACTTCATTCTCGCCATTGCCATCTATGCCGGCATCGCCTTCTACTGGGGTCGTGAATACATTCCGCTCGAAACGGCCTACGAAGGTATGGACTTCTCGCCTGCTGCGCTCGAAGCCGGTTTCCGCAATGGCGACGTGATTCTCGAAGCCGACGGTAAGCCCATCGATATGTCCGACAATACAGCCATGTATCACGTGGCTGACGCACGCACCGTGCGTGTGCTGCGCGACTATAAGGACACCGTGGATATCACTCTCCCCGCCGACTTTATCTTTATGGTGAGCAAAAACCGCGCCTTTATGTCATATCGCATGCCGGCCATCGTCGATAAGGTACAGGGCGGTACCGCCGCAGCCGAGGCCGGCCTGAAGCCCGGCGACCGTATCGTGGGCGTCGGAGGCTTCCCCACTCCATCCTATACCGAACTTACTCAGGAGTTGCAGAAAGTCGCCGGCCGAAAGGTACTACTGTCGATTGAGCGCGGCGATTCACTCATTGAAGTATCAGCTAAGCCGTCGAAGGCAGGCAAACTCGGATTCCAGCTCAAGCCAATCACCGAACTGTATCCTACCGAGCGCGTGAAATATAGCTTCCTCGGCTCATTCCCTGCCGGATGGGAAATCGGCACATCCACACTCACTACCTACGTAAGCTCCTTGCGCCATCTCTTCTCTGCCGAGGGGGCAAAGAGCATTGGCGGCTTCGGTGCCATCGGCAGCATGTTCCCCGACCGATGGAATTGGCTAAGCTTCTGGGAGATCACCGCATTCCTATCCGTAGTGCTCGCATTCATGAACATCATTCCCATCCCCGGTCTCGACGGTGGTCACGCCTTCTTCGTGCTGGCCGAGATGATCACACGCCGCAAGCCGAGTGAGAAATTCATCGAATACGCTCAGTATGCCGGTATGATGTTTCTCATACTTCTCCTTCTCTATGCCAACGGTGCCGACATCGTCCGCGCCATAATGAACTGATCCCCCTATGGAATATCCCGAAATAGTATTGCATCGCGGCAAGGAAGAGTCGCTGCTGAGATTCCACCCCTGGGTATTTTCAGGCGCTATCCGCCATTTGCCCAAGGGTATCGAAGAGGGCGACCTCGTCAAAGTATTTGCCGCCGACGGCCGTATGCTCGGCATAGGCCACTATCAGATTGGATCTATTGCCGTGCGTATACTCACATGGGCCGATGAGGCTGTCGATGCTTCATTCTACGCCCGCCGCCTCGACGACGCTTTCCGTATGCGCCGATCCATCGGTATAGTCAATGCCGATACCGACGCCTATCGCCTTGTACATGGCGAGGGCGACTTCCTCCCCGGACTTATCGTCGACGTCTACGGCCCCACCGCTGTGGTGCAGGCTCATTCGCCCGGTATGCACTTCGCCCGCCTCGATATCGCCCGCAGCCTTGTAGAGCTCCCCGATGCCGGCATCACGAGCGTATATTATAAGTCCGAGACCACACTTCCGTATAAGGCTCAGCTCGATCCGACCAACGAATATCTCATCGGCGACTTTTCCGGTGATGTGGCTATGGAGCAGGGGCTTAAATTCCATGTCGACTGGCTCCGCGGTCAGAAGACCGGATTTTTCGTCGATCAGCGCGACAACCGTATGCTCCTGCAGCGCTATTCGGCCGATCGGAAGGTGCTCAATATGTTCTGCTACACCGGTGGCTTCTCCGTCTACGCTCTGCGTGGAGGCGCTCGGGAAGTGTGCTCCGTCGATAGTTCGGCCAAAGCCATCGCCCTCACAGAGGCCAATGTCGAGCTCAATTTCCCGGGAGCTCCCAACCATAATGCTGTAGCCGTGGATGCCTTTGAGTATCTGGCCGATATGGAGAAGGGGCGCTTCGATCTCATCGTGCTCGACCCGCCCGCTTTTGCCAAGCATCGCGGAGCCATAAAGAATGCGCTCCGGGGCTATCAGCGCCTCAATGCGCGTGCTTTCGAGAAGATAGCTCCCCGCGGTGTGCTATTCACCTTCTCATGTTCGCAGGCCATCACTAAAGAGCAGTTCAGGCTCGCTGTATTCTCAGCTGCCGCACAGAGCGGTCGCCGCGTGAGGATACTCCATCAGCTCACCCAACCCGCCGATCATCCTATCAACATCTACCATCCCGAAGGCGAATACCTCAAGGGACTGGTGCTATATGTCGAATAATACAATATCAATCCGCAATGTCAAAGATAAAACACGCCATCATGGCCACAACACTTTCACTCTCCGCCATGGCAGCTTCGGCCGACGCCAATCCCACGTTCAACTATAATGTCGACCGCTTCGCCGATATCGAAGTGCTCCGCTATAAAGTACCCGGATTTGAGGAGCTGACCCCCAATCAGCGCCTGCTCGTCTACTATCTCACCGAAGCCGCCATCGCCGGACGCGATATCCTCTGGGATCAGAATAGCCGCTACGGCCTCGAGCTTCGCCAGCTTCTCGAATATATCTACACACACTTCGACGGCGACCGCTCGTCGGCCGACTTCAAGGCTTTCGAGCAATATCTCAAGCAGGTATGGTTCGGCAACGGCGTGTATCATCACTACTCGATGGATAAGTTCACTCCCGGCTTCTCGCGCGACTTCTTCGTAGGCGAGCTCGCCAAGGTGCCCGTAGCTCATCAGGGTAAGAATACCGCCGACATTATCCGTCTGATCTTCGACCCGCAGTTCCTCCCCAAGAAGGTCAATCAGGCCGATGGCGTAGATCTCATCGTCACTTCCGCAGGCAATCTCTACGGCCCCGGCGTCACTCAGCAGGAAGTGGAGGACTATTACAATTCACTCAAGGACACCACCGATACTACTCCCATATCCTACGGCCTCAACACCCGCGTGGTGAAGGAAAACGGTAAGATCGTGGAGCAGACCTACCGCCTCGGCGGTCTCTATTCCGACGCCATAGCCCGCATCATCGACAATCTCACCAAGGCGCTCCCTTACGCCGAGAATGATACCCAGCGCGAAGTCATCCAAAAACTCATCTCCTACTATAAGTCGGGCGACCTCAAGGAATTCGACGACTATTCTATAGCGTGGGTAAGCGATCTCGCTTCGCAGGTCGACTTTATCAACGGATTTATCGAAAGCTACGACGATCCACTCGGCATGACAGGCAACTGGGAGTCCATCGTCAACTTCAAGAATATCCCTGCCAGCCACCGCACCGAAGTGATCTCCGACAATGCCCAGTGGTTTGAGGATCACTCTCCCGTCGATCCCCGCTTCCGCAAGGATAAGGTACGCGGCGTTTCCGCCAAGGTTATCACCGCTGCTATCCTCGCCGGCGACTCCTATCCAGCCACCCCCATAGGCATCAATCTACCCAATGCCAACTGGATCCGTGCAGCCCACGGCTCCAAGTCGGTCACCATCGAGAACATCACCGAAGCCTACGATGCCGCATCCCACGGCGATGGCTTCAATGAAGAATTTGTGCCCGATGCCGCTACCCGCGAGCTGATGGATAAGTATCTCTTCATCACCGACAATCTCCATACCGACCTCCACGAATGTCTCGGCCACGGCTCCGGACGTCTCCTCCCCGGTGTTGACCCCGACGCCCTTAAAGCCCACGGCTCCACCCTTGAAGAAGCCCGCGCCGATCTCTTCGCCCTTTATTATCTGGCCGATCCCAAGCTCGTGGAACTCGGACTGCTCGATTCGCCCGAAGCCTACAAAGCCGAATACTATAAGTATATGCTCAACGGCCTCATGACCCAACTCATGCGTATTGAGCCCGGTAAGGATATCGAGGAAGCCCACATGCGCAATCGCAAGCTCATTGCCGAATGGGCGCTCCGCGCTGGCGCACCGCAGAACGTGGTCGAACTGAAGAAGCACGATGGCAAGACCTACGTCGTGATCAACGACTACGAAGCGCTCCGCGGTCTCTTCGGTCAGCTCCTTGCCGAGATTCAGCGCATCAAGAGCGAGGGCGACTACGAAGCCGGCCGTCAGCTCGTTGAGGAATACGCCGTGAAGGTCGATCCCACCCTCCATCAGGAAGTGCTCGACCGCTACAGCCACCTCTCCATCGCTCCCTATAAGGGATTCGTCAACCCCGTCTACACTCTCGTGACCGATGCCGAAGGTCAGCCCGTGGATGTCACTATCAGCTATACGGAGGACTATCCATCGCAGATGCTTCGCTATAGCCGCGACTATTCGCCCCTCACCGCTAAGAAATGTTGCAAGAAGAGTTCGCATCACGGTTGCTCGAAAGCGCAGTAACCGAGCTGTCGCGACTGCCCGGCGTAGGACGTAAGACCGCTCTGCGCCTGGCTCTGCACCTCCTCCGTCGCGACGAGGCTCAGAGCGTGGCGCTCGGCGAGGCCATTATCGACCTCCGCAGAAATATCCGCTATTGTACCCGGTGCCACAACATCTCCGAGACCGAGACCTGTGCTATATGCTCATCACCATCGCGCACGGCGTCAACGGTGTGCGTTGTCGAGAACGTATCGGATGTGATGGCAGTGGAGCGCACCCGCCAGTATCAGGGTGTCTACCATGTGCTCGGGGGGGTCATCTCGCCGATGGATGGAATAGGACCCGACACACTTGAGATCGATTCGCTCGTGGAGCGTGTGGAGCAGGGTGGTATCGACGAGGTCATCCTCGCACTGCCCGCCACGATGGAGGGCGACACCACCAACTTCTACATCTTCCGCAAACTTGCTCCGTTTACCGATCTCAAGATCACCCAGCTCGCTCGTGGCGTAGCCGTAGGCAACGAACTCGAATATACCGACGAGATCACCCTCGGGCGCAGTATTCTACACCGCACATTGTTCTCCGACTCATTCAACAAACGATGATATCCGACGTCAACATCTATCTGCGGGCCCCCGAGCCCGCAGACCTATCCACGATGTATGCCGTGGAAAACGACCGCACGCTCTGGCAGAGCAGCGCCGTGCGTGCGCCGATGTCGATGTATAAGCTCCGTCAGTTTGTCGAAGCCTACGATGCCAATGTGCTCGCCACCGATAGCGGTCGCTTTACCATCTGCCGTCGCTCAGATGACGCGCTGCTCGGCTTCATCGACTACTTCGAACTCGACACCCTCAATCGTCGCACCGGCATCGGGTTAGTGATCCTCGAAGAGTATCGGGCGCAAGGCTATGGAGCAGCGAGCATAGAGTTGTTGGCCGAATATCTCGGCAAAGAACTCGGATTACACTCCCTATGGGCCGTCATCGCGCAGGACAATCAGGCATCGCGCGCCACCTTCGAATCCGCCCGCTTCACCACCTCCGGCCGTCTGCGCAGCTGGATTCGCACCGGCACCACCTACACCGACGCCCTCCTCTACCAGCGCCTCCTATAATAATCGAGGCATAGATAAAATTTTTTTGAAAAATATGTGTTAGGCCGGCCAATCCCGGCCTTAACTTTGTCCACATAAACCCAAACAACCGACGCATTGCGTCAGCCAGGATCGGAGGCTTGTAGGGAAGATTTTCAAATCTTCCGCCTGTAGCGCCTGCCTCCGTCCCCCTCAAATCCGCGACTGCTGCATCTTCCGCGTCAACGACCTTGAAGTATTCTTGTGAAATGTCCTCATAATCCAGATATTATCACTACCTTTGTATTATGAAAAGGCTCGCATACATACTCATTTCGTTAGTGTTTATTCTTACAAGTTGCACCACATTCAGGTCTATCAAATGTGGAAATCCGTCAACTGACACATATCTAAATTTTGCGCTTGATACAATATCAGCAAAAGAAAATCCCAAAGAGGTACTGATTTTCGACTCTAACCATTATCGTTATTTTGAAGACTCAAAATTTTCAGGAGGTCTTTTTAACGGAGAAACCATTGGAGAATATTTTTCGCGTGTTAGAGGCAATGGTGCGCTACTGATAGTTCGCAATGATACTATTCTTCTCGAAAAATATTATGGTAATTTCTCAAAACTCTCACCGTCCAATATATTCTCTATAAGTAAAGCCGTAACTGCGTTGTTGTGTGGGATTGCCGTAGACGAGGGATATATCTCAATTTCTGAACCTATAACGAAATATATTCCTGAGCTGAATAATGCAGACTCAATGTTTCAGAAGCTCACAATTGAGCATCTTCTTGATATGCGAACCGGTCTTGATTTTCAGGAAAGTTATGGCTGGAATCCATTATCAAAAATGGCTAAGTTATACTACGGCAATAACGTAGTCAATCAATTCAAAAAACTGCATTTCAAGTCTGAGCCCGGAACATCACATTATTATAATTCTATGGCAACCGCATTGTTAGGGGTTGTTATTGAAAGAGCTGTTGGTGTACCTTTTTCACAGTACTTGCAAGAAAAAGTATGGAAACCGCTTGATATGGAAACCGATGCTTTTATTTCTCTTGATGACTCCAAACACCGACAGGCAAAAGCCTATGGCGGTTTAGTGTCTAACGTAAGGGATTTGGCAAAAATCGGTCGTCTATATATAAATAAAGGCACTCATAATAATCAACGTATTGTAAGCGAGGAATGGATAGATCGTTCTACTCATTCATCTCTTGAGAACGAAGCATACTCATTCGGTTGGAACAATATCATTATAAGAGTAAACGGTAAAGATATTGTTACTCCACGATTTTTTGCATTAGGATTATTTGGTCAAGTATTATTTTGCGACCCGGAACAGAATTTGATTTTTGTTACTCTTGGAGAAAAGAAAGGCTCCGAATATCATCTCCTATTCGATGATTTTTGTAATTTAATCTCACAGGAATAAGCGTCTTTTCGCAACCGTCATAAGGTCCATAACTTTGAGCCAATAAACTCAATGTTATGGACTTCTCTTTTTCCGACCTTAATTTTAACTCCGTAGCAACCCTGCCCGGCTTCGAGGCTCGCGTAGCTTTCACCTCAATCGTCGCTCATTGATGAAATTTTTTTTAAAAATATGTGTTCCCCCACCCCAAACCCCTCGTACCTTTGCACCATCAAAGCAAAGGAATCACTGCGTTAGCCGGGAACGGAAGCTTCAGCGCCGCAGGCGCCTGCTTCCGTCCACCCTCAAAA
>JAIDTT010000037.1 GCA_029060545.1 Paramuribaculum sp.
CGGATGATGGATGGGTTTTTCTTGGCATATGCCAAACTGCATAATGAAAAGGGAGGCGCGAACTGATCGCACCTCCCTAAACTGCATTATGCATACTGGACGATTCTATTCCTGGCGAAGTTGCTCCCCAGCAGAGCTTCGTTATGCTTCGAACCGCAGCGCAAATATAGCAAATCACTGAATATGAGCCAAAACCAAAATAAATTTTTAGCACCCATTTTGACCCATAGGGCAAATGTGCTCACATCAAATTAGGGTCGAGAGCTTTTTAATGTTAATAACATTATGCTTAACAATGTGTTACAACGAATTTACCACCCATTTTGACCTATACGCCTTTTTTCCAATAGTCCCTCGGCATTTGCCAATGTCGCAAAAATCGCTACTTTTGTAGCATACAAAAAAACTAAACCCGATAGCTTGATATACAGGGGCTACCGGGATTCAACATTGCAAATAAAATGGGATGGGCAATCGGGCTATTCGAGTTTATATGCTTTTGTTTTAATATAGTAATTCGTGATTGGATAATCCGAGTCCATAAGATGCCTCTTGACATGGCTACATTTATGTTCTTCACGCTTGAATATATATGATTCACCAGGCTTCAACATTATATCTTGCGTCTTAACAATACTGTTGTTGGGATAAGTCTGCGACCATAATTCAACCTCCACATATACGTGGTATTTTGTGCGATTTGTGATTTCCCATCCATAATACTTTGTAGAGTATTGATCACGGCCGCCCTCGATGTCATACCAATATTGCGGCCCATCGTAGATTACACGCCTTGAGGTAATGCCCTTCACTTCGGTTTGAGCCATACATGTGCTAATGGATGTAAGCAATAAGCAAAAAAGAATTATTATCTTGTTCATAAATTTGTATTTTTAATGTTTCATCAATATTTGTTGGTTAATACTCATCATCCCGATAGTTGGTTTCTCGCACCACCCCAAACTGCACGGTAACATATTTGCGATAAGCCGACGGAACCGTCTCGGGCCATGCATAAGCATTTATTGTGGTGGAGCGTCGACATCTCAAACTGGTTTTATTGTAGTCGCTTATCCTTTTACCTTTATATGATAGATACCAAGTAAAAGAATAGGTCGTGATAACGCCCGGATCACTGTAATTTGAATTAAATAATGAAACCGAATAAGTTCCATCCTCTTTTGGATTAATTGACTCGCATACAATTCCGGTGTGGGATTCTTCAGTAGCATATTCCCAGTCTGCAATTCGCAATTGCTGATATGCCTGAGCGTGTGTTTGCGTGGAAAAGCAAAGGAAAATAAGTATTGATACCCACTTTAAACAAACTTTCTTCATTAGATTGTAGGAGGCAGAATAAGCATTTTTATAGCACCCAAATTGAATCAGAAAATAAAACGCTGATTCAATTTGGGTGAATTATATCGAAGTTAGATTGCGAAGTAATATCGTTCTCCACCGCACATCACATAGTAGTTCATTGTTATGGTTTTCCCATTGACCCTCATCATAAAGCCACCATTAACCGAGCCAGGGTTAGCACTAGGATTTCCATTTACGGTGCATCCCTCCGATGTCCACAATACACGTACACTATTATCTGCTTGAGGAATCAACCCACTTCCAGCAGAATATGCCGGCCCGTCATAATATATCTGGGCACTTGCCTCAGTACTGATTGATGTATATGAACTAATGGAATTGGGTGTCTCAACTGCGAACGCGCCTAATGACATCGCCCAAACGATGGTTAGGAAAAAGAAAATTTTTTTCATTGTATTTGTGATAATACGGTCTTACAGTCCCATCGACCAATCAAAAATAAGAAGAGGCGTGGACTGCTATGCCACGCCTTTAACTAGAAGGTGGTCGGATTACCTTTGAACGAAGTAGTGGAATAAAACAGCTCCACGCCTATGACGTGGAGACCGCTAAGCCAACTTCTTGCGTTCTTGAGTAAGTTTCCGACGCTTCTCTAGTACAAGATGATGGGCATAACGCCTCTTATTAACAATGTTGCAACACTGAACTTTTTCAGATTTTGCAAATATACCAACTTTTTTTCATTAACCATTATTTTCAAAAAATATTTTCAATCATTTTCCAATTACTCACTTTCCGATGCGGTGGCGCATAATTTGTATTTGTCACAAATATTCAGTATTTTTGTGACAAAATAGTATACAATGACCGAAAATAGGATTGCGACCAAAATTGACCATCTGGGCGAAGGGGCTGTGTTTTTCCCTTCTGACTTCGATGATCTCGGATCTGCCGATACTGTACGTCAAGCCTTAAGCCGACTCGTACGGAAAGGCAGGATAATACGCTTATGCAATGGCGTGTATTGCACTCCGCGCAAAAACAAACTACTGGGTCTCAGCAATATCACCCCTTCCACTGATGAAATAGCACGACGCATTGCCGAGCGCGATCACGTGAAGATAATACCCACGGGCGATACGGCGCTCAATCTCACCGGGCTTTCCACTCAGATACCTATGAATGCCGTTTACCTCACCAATGGATCACGCAAAGACCTGACACTTTTCGACGGGCGCAGAATCATCTTCAAGGAGAGCAACGAATCGAGGAGGTTTCGCTTCACTTCTCAGATGGTGATGCTTGTGGTATCTGCAATGCGAGCTATCGGGCAGACTATCATTACCTCCGATCAAGTAGAGATACTTAAAGGATTGCTGGCCGGTGTCACCAAGGAAGAATTCGACAAAAATATCCGCCTCGCTCCCGCGTGGGTTAAATCCAAACTCTGACCAATTATGATATTCACCGAATTAAGCATCAACGATCGCCGAGACATAATCGACTTCGTAAGTTCCCGTACCGGTTACGCCGGAGCCATAATAGAGAAAGACTGGTGGGTGACAACAGTGCTACGGGCTATATTCTCGTTGCCATACGCATCTAGCCTATCGTTCAAAGGAGGTACGAGCCTGAGCAAATGCTGGCGATTAATAAATCGAATGTCGGAAGATATAGACATCGCTATCAACCGTGAATATCTTGGATTCGCAGAACCATTAAGCAAAACACAAATAAGCGACAAACTGCGCAGGGCGACATGCAGCTTTGTACGCCAAACCATGCAATCCGACATCAACGACGGACTCCTCGCTCAAGGCATAGATCCTCGATTATTCAAGGTGTGGGTAAATATCACCCCTGTCAGTACAACCGACCCGGAAGTGATATTTATCGAATACAACCCTACCGTACCCCAACTTGCATACATTCCTCCGAGAGTAAAGATAGAAGTGAGCGGGCGATCTATGACGGAAGCGGTAATACCGCAAAAAGTAAGTTCGTATATTGCCGAGACCATTTCATCTGAAGTTCTTACCGAAGACCCGGTAGAACTTACCGCTGTATCTCCCCACCGCACATTTCTTGAAAAAATCTTCCTGCTGCATGAATCATTGGCTAAGCCTCCGGCTGAAATTCGCGTTGAGCGAATGTCTCGTCACATCTACGACATTGATCAGATTATGGATACTCACATCGCCGAAGAGGCCATCAACGACAGCGACCTCTACGACTCGATCATCGAACACCGTCGTAAATTCATAGGATTAAAAGGCTTTGACTATGATACACTGCGAAGAGGCAGCATCAATATAATCCCCGACGAAAAGATACTTAGGGCTTGGCAACTGGATTACCAACAGACCATCAGCAATATGGTGCTGGGGAATACCCGCCGATTCGATGAGGTATTGGTTCGCATGAAGGAATTAAATAAAAAAATAAACGGGATATAATTTATGTTGCGTAACTTTGTAGTCTAACAATTATATGCAATGAATCAGGAATATAGGATAGCAATAATCGGGGGCGGGGCGATGGGCGGCGCCGTGGCCCGCGGCCTCCTCGCTTCGGGCTTTGACCCGAAGTGCCTCACCATAGCCAATCCCCATACCGACAGGGTCCGGCCGCTCGCCGAAGCCGGTTGCTCCGTCACAGCCGACAATCTCGAAGCTATCGGCCACGCGGATCTCATTATCATAGCCGTAAAGCCGTGGATCCTGCCTTCGGTGGCTGCGCAGCTGCGTGGCCATATCGACTGTGGGCGACAGGAGGTGTCGCTCATCGTGGCCGGCATTTCGGGTGTAGAACTACTCGATATGTGGACCGACGGTGGCACAGTACCTGCTCTCTCGATCGCGATGCCCAACACGGCTGTGGCTCTCTGCCAGTCAATGACATTCCTTGTAGAACTGAACGGCGACTGCCTGCTGGCTCACGCCGCTTTCGACCGTCTGGGCTCTCTTATGACTATCGAGGAGCGGCAGCTGCCGGCAGCCACGGCATTGGCCTCTTGCGGCATAGCCTATGCCCTGCGGTATATCCGCGCAGCGGTGGAGGGTGGTGTGGAGCTCGGTTTCCGCGCCGGCGACGCTCAGGCGATCGTAGCCCGCACCATAGCCGGAGCGGCTGCTCTGCTCGGCACACCTGACGCCCACGCCGAAGCCGAGATTGACAAAGTGACCACTCCCGGCGGTATCACCATCCGCGGACTCAACGCTATGGAAGCGGCCGGCTTCACACCGGCGGTGATAGCGGGTCTGCGTGCATCAGTCAACAAACAATAACCACTTATGAGCAGACGTATAGTAGTAAAAGTGGGCAGCAATGTGCTCACACGCCCCGACGGTATGCCCAACGCCACCAATATGTCGGCGCTGGTCGACCAGATATCGGCCCTGCGCGCCCTGGGTCATGAGATAGTGCTCGTGTCGAGCGGTGCGGTAGCCTGCGGACGCGGCGCCGTCAGCCCACGCCATCAGCTCGACAGCGTAGCCGCACGGCAACTCTACTCCTCGGTAGGCCAGATCCGGCTCATCAATCTATACAGTAACCTCTTCGCGGGCTACGGTATAGTCATAGGCCAGGTACTCACTCAAAAAGAAAACTTCAGCTCACGCACGGCATACCTCAACCAGCGCGCCTGTATGCTCACGATGCTCGACAATGGTGTGATACCGGTGGTCAACGAAAACGACACCGTGAGCCTTACCGAACTGATGTTTACCGACAACGACGAGCTATCCGGCATGATAGCCTCGATGGTCGACGCCGATACTCTGGTGATCCTCTCCAACGTAGACGGCATCTACACCGGTTCGCCCGACGACCCCGCGTCGCGCCTCATCCGGCGCGTGGAGTCGGGGCGCGATCTGAGCGAATATGTGGCCTCCACCAAGAGCGGCTTCGGCCGCGGCGGCATGGGCTCCAAGTGCGGTACGGCCGGAAAGGTGGCCTCCGAAGGTATCACCGTGATCATAGCCCGCGGCGACCGCAAGGATGTGCTTCTCGACGTGATCGAGCACCCCGACCGCGCTCCCCACACACTCTTCGAGCCAACGGCTGCTCCTCTGAGCACGGTGAAGCGATGGATCGCCCACAGCACCTCCTTCGCCAAAGGCACTATCACCGTCGACGCCCGCGCTGCCGAAATCCTGCGCAGCGACCGCGCAGTGAGCCTGCTGCCCGTAGGCGTCACCGCCGTGGAAGGCGAATGGGAGGAGGGCGACATCATAGCGGTCGACGGCCCCGACGGCGAGCGCATAGCCATAGGCCGTGCCGCCACCGACAGCCGGGAAGCCTCGGCCTCTGCCGGACGCCACGGCTGCCGTCCGCTCGTACACTACGATTATCTTTATCTTGAATAAGCTTACCAACCATATCATAAGCCAATGGATCTCCTGCCGATATTCCGCGCCGCCAAAGCTGCATCGCGCACACTCATAGACTATACAGACCCGGAGCGCTCCGCCGTGCTCCTCACGCTGGCCGACCTCGTGGAGCGACGCACCCCCGAACTGCTCGAAGCCAATGCCGCCGACCTTGCCCTGATGGATCCCGACAATCCGCTCTACGACCGCCTGCAGCTCACCGCGCGCCGCCTCGCCGATATAGCCGCCGACCTGCGCCACGTGGCCTCCCTCCCCTGCCCGGTAGGCGAGGAAGTGGAACACCGCACCCTCCCCAACGGTATCGATCTGCGCCGCATCCGTGTGCCATTCGGAGTGATAGGCGTGATCTATGAAGCGCGCCCCAACGTGACCTTCGACGTATTCTCCCTCTGCCTCAAAAGCGGCAATGCCTGCATACTCAAGGGCGGACACGACGCCGAGCACTCCAACCGCGCCGCTATCACCCTCATCCACCGCGCTCTCGCTCAGCATGGCATCGACACTGCCTCGGCCACTCTCCTGCCATCCACACATGAAGCCACCGGCGCACTGCTCGAAGCCGTGGGCTACGTAGACCTCTGCATCCCGCGCGGCGGCCGTAGGCTTATCGACTTCGTGAGGCAAAACGCCCGCATCCCCGTGATCGAGACAGGCGCAGGAGTAGTGAGTTGTTATTTCGATGCCGACGGCGATCTCACTATAGGGCGCGGCATCGTGGCCAACGCCAAGACGCGCCGCGTGAGCGTGTGCAACGCACTTGACACCCTCCTCATCCATCGCCGGCGCCTCGCCGACCTCCCCGCTCTGTGCGAGCCGCTCGCAGCCAAGGGAGTGGAGATACACGCCGATGCGGCCGCGCTCGAAGCGCTCCGTGGGCGGTACCCCGACAGTCTGCTCACCGAAGCTACGGAGGAGGACTGGGATCGCGAATGGATGTCGCTCAGCATGGGTATACGCACCGTAGCCTCCGTAGACCAAGCCATAGATCATATAGCGCGCCACGGCTCCGGCCATAGCGAGAGCATCATCACCGAAAGCGAGACCACAGCCGATACCTTCCGCCTGCGCGTGGATGCATCATGCGTCTACGTCAACCTCCCCACGAGCTTCACCGACGGAGGCCAGTTCGGCCTCGGAGCCGAGATAGGCATATCCACCCAGAAGCTCGGGCCCCGCGGTCCAATGGGTCTGCGCGAGATCACCACCACCCGTTACCTCCTCACCGGCCACGGCCAGCTCCGCCCCTGATCGTGAAAAAGCCAAATCCAGGGATAACGCATAATACCATAATGATACCTTCCGATAACCTCAAAAGCACATAGCCAACCTCAAGTAATTGCCAATTTTTACAGAATCAATCATGAGAAAACTAACCAAACTTAGTCTACCTTGGTTTTACGAACTTCTCGAAAAGGGAGAATGCGATATAATGGATTTCAAGGAAAGCCTTGAAGATAGGGATACCTTTGGTAAAAGCATCAAGAATTATTCCGGTTCGTACGACGAACTTGCTCGTGATGCCGTAGCATTTGCTAACAAAAAAGGTGGCTTTCTATTCATTGGAATCGAAGATAAGAATAAAGAAATCAATCCCGAATTTATATACGATGACAGCAAAATCTTCGATCTCATCAAGCAGGTTCAAGACCGTACCAGACCATCTATCACGATAGTTCCCCATAAACTGCATGTACTTGACACCGACTTGTTGGTCCTTGAAATTCCGTTTACTACCGATCTGTATTCCACCACCAAAGGAGAATACTTAATCCGTTCCAATAATGGGAACAGGGCAATACAGCCCAATGAGATGGCTACAATACTTGGCGAAAAAGGCACCATAGTCTATGACCAACATACATGGAACATAACAAAATGGCAGGATGAAACACGCGTAGCCAATCTCCAAAAACTCATCAGGCTGGCGCGACCTGACAGTCCGTATCTGAAAGACAACATCGATGACTTCAATGATGCATTATCCATGTCGAAAGAAACAGACGATGGTATATTACCCACGACTACCGGAGTCTTGTTTACCGGATCCGACAAAGCGCTTAAAGAGTTCCCTTATGCTATGGTTAAATACATCCGGTACTTCGAAGACGGCACATATCGGCCTTATGAATGGAAAGGGAATCTCATTGAGGTTGCCGATCAATGCTTCGCCCAACTTAAGGCAGAAATTCAGTCCCGTGAAATGGACTTCGGCCTATTCCACGACACAATAGAGGACTATGCAGAGGTCGTAATCCGCGAGTTGCTTATAAATGCTCTGGCACACAGGGACTATAGCCGACAGCAAATAATCGAGATCAGAAAATACCCGGCCTACCTTGAGTTTGAAAGTCCAGGATTATTTCCTCAAGGAATAAATATCGACAACTTTTTATGGAAAACGAATCCGAGAAATCCGGAAATTATGGATATCTTCAGAGCAATAAAGTATGCTGAGAAAGCCGGCAGCGGCTGGGACAAAGTATTTACCGAATTGCTCACCAAGGGAAAAAGCCTTCCGATACCCGAAGAGACGGAAACATCTGTGATATTCCGTGTTGAGGCCGCCGTTGTATCCGACAAACTGATAGATCTTTCCCACAAATATCAGCAACTCACCAATCGTGTACCATCCGTCGAACAACTACTTATCCTCCAACATCTGGTAACATCTGGACGCTCATCGAGAAGCGAACTCGAAAAAGCTAAATTCGTCAATGCAAAGCAGATTCAGCACGCCCTGCAAGAACTTATGGATTTAGAACTGATTGAATCCACCGGTACGCGTTCCGGCACCCGGTACATCATACATAAAAAACACATTGTCTCAATCAAAGATAAAATCAATTACACAAAAGCCAAGAAGCAGGAACGTGCTCGACAAAAGGAAGCCATTATCCGATATCTGGATGAAATTGACACTATATCCAATGCCGAGGCACGAGATCTGCTCGCCTTGCCTCCCGGAGATGTGTATTACGTATCCCGCTTGCTCAATAGCCTTAAAAACGACGGCTTAATTGAGATAGATACTTCATCATCCCCTAATAAACCTCGGTACAGACTTAATCGAAAATAGTTTTGTTTGCAGTTTTGTTTGCAGTTTTGTTTGCAGTTTTGTTTGCAGTTTTGTTTGCAGTTTCAAACAACCGCAAATCACAAACCGCAGATTATTAATGTTATACACCCTACACCAATAGCGATTCCGTTTGCAGGTTCGTTTGCAGTGGCTTATTGCAGATTCGCGGAAATATGCTAACTTTGCTGACGATTGCCAATCATCCCGTTAGATTAATCATAAACCTCAATATCCCGAAATGTCGAAAGTACTTATCATCGGAGCCGGCGGCGTAGGTACCGTCGTGGCTCACAAATGCGCCCAGAATCCCGACGTATTCACTTCCATCGTCATCGCATCCCGCACACGCAGCAAATGCGACGCGATAGCACGAGCCATCGGCTCCGACCGTATCACTACCGACACTGTCGACGCCGACTCCGTGGAGCAGCTCGTGGAGCTCTTCAACCGCCACCGTCCTGAACTGGTGATCAACGTAGCCCTCCCCTATCAGGATCTCACTATCATGGAGGCCTGCCTGCAATGTGGAGTCAACTATCTCGACACTGCCAACTACGAGCCTAAGGATGAAGCTCACTTCGAATACTCCTGGCAGTGGGCCTACAAGAAGCGCTTCGAGGAGGCCGGACTGACGGCTGTGCTCGGCTGCGGCTTCGACCCCGGTGTGTCGGGCGTGTTCACGGCCTACGCTGCCAAGCATCACTTCTCGGAGATGCAGTATCTCGACATCGTGGACTGCAATGGCGGCGACCACGGCAAGGCTTTCGCTACCAATTTCAATCCCGAAATCAATATCCGCGAGATCACGCAAAACGGCCGCTTCTATCAGGATGGCGAATGGGTGACCACCGGTCCGCTTGAAATCCACAAGCCTCTCACCTATCCCAACATCGGCGTGCGTGAGAGCTACCTCCTATACCACGAAGAGCTTGAAAGCCTCGTGAAGAATTATCCCTCGATCCGCCGCGCCCGCTTCTGGATGACTTTCGGCGAGGCTTACCTGACGCACCTGCGCGTGATCCAGGATATCGGCATGGCCCGCATCGATCCCATCGAATATCAGGGTATGCAGATCGTACCGCTCCAATTCCTCAAGGCAGTGCTCCCCAATCCTCAGGAACTCGGTGAGAACTACACCGGCGAGACTTCCATCGGCTGCCGCATCGAAGGCCTCGACAAGGAGGGACGCCACCTCACATACTATATATGGAACAACTGCTCCCATCACGCATCATATCTCGAGACCGGCATGCAGGCGGTGAGCTATACCACCGGTGTACCGGCTATGATCGGCGCCATGATGGTGCTCACCGGCAAGTGGAAGCGTGCAGGCGTATGGAATGTCGAGGAATTTGATCCCGATCCCTTCATGGAGCAGCTCAATAAGCAGGGTCTGCCCTGGAACGAGCAGTTCAACATCAATCTTGAAGTCTAACCCATCACCCCCCCAATACACTCCGATTATGAAAACCAGACTACTTATGCTCCTGTCGGCGATAGCCGTGCTGATGAGTTCCTGTTCTAAAAAGTCCACTACGCTCGACGTGGTTCCCGCCGATGTAGATATGGTGTTCGTGGTCGACGCCCAAGCTGGCATAGAGGTCTACGACATCGACATCACCTCCGACAAGATGGTGTTTCCCAAGGACTTCCCCGACTCGCTCATTCCGGCCGAAGTGCAGGAAGCGATCGCAAAGGTCTACAATGCCCTGGATATGAGCAGCCTGGTGATGTTTGCAAAAGCGCCCACATCAACCTGCGAACCAGCAGTCAACGTAGTGGCCGGCGTGAAGGATGCCGATCTGCTCAAGCAGCTCCTCACCGACACCTTCGGCGCCACCGAGACCAAGGGGGGCTATCAGCTCTCGTCGGACTTCGGCGTGTATCTCAAGGATGGTCTGGCATGGTTCACCTCGGGCGACAGCGAAAGCATCGACGCCACCATCAAGGCAGCCTCCAACAATAGCTTCTTCTCCGGCAAGATAGCCGGCGCCAAGATGCCAGAAGGGATGTGTACATTCTACCTCAACACCTCCTTCATCGCATCCACGGCGGCTGACTACAGTGCATATCTCGACGCGTCGCAGCGCATGATGCTCTCCACCGCAGCCGATTATCTCTCCGGCAAGTGGGTGATCGCCACCACGGACATCAAGGGTGAGGAATGCATCACCCGCGTAGTGGCCTGCGACTCCGAGGGCGAACTTCTCGAAGTGCCCTTCCTCAAGAATATCGACTCCGACTTCCTCGCCTGCGTGCCCGCCAATTTCGATACCGTACTGGCCGGCGCGCTGGACGACGATGCTCTCAAATTCATCTGTTCAATCTACGACAGCTATGGAGCAGGGATATTTAATCCCGTGCTGTCCGAAAAAATCGCCACACTTCTCAGAGGTCTCGAAGGAGATTTCTTCCTCGCCTGCGACGTCAATAAATTACTTACTTCCGAAAGCGAAAACTGGTGTGCGGGCGTAGAACTCGACAAAGAGGCACGCGCCGTAGCTCTCTCCGCGATCGCAGAAGCCGCCCGCACCGATATGACGAGATTCCAGGTGACAGAAACGCCCGAAAGCGTCACTCTCATTCATCCTTTCTCCCCGGCGGTTACCGTCCGTATCGAAGGCGATTATCTGGTATTCACCACTGTGCCTGATGCCACCGGCGGCAATACAGCGCTCAAGGGCTTCGTCGACGACCACCTGTTGGCGTTCGGCATGATCGCAGAGAATATGGGTCTCATCTTCCCCGACTCGGACTTCGGCATGGAATTCGGCGCTTACTTCGATCCCAAATCATTCACCTGCACGGTGAAGTACTCTAAGCCTCTGCCCCATGTGCTTGCCTCGATGCTCAAAGCCATCTACGGCAATATCAACCGCTCCTCCTACGCTACGGAACCCGACTGGAATTATGCCGACACCATCGATGAACCGGAATATATTGAGCCCGAAGTATTGAATTATTAATCAACATCGACAGATGGCATTGATTTCGGAAATCACACTTGAGCATACGCTCCCGCGCGTGTTTGCCGGTATGGAACAAGACCTGCCGGTGAGCGCGTCGGAGGTGTGGCTTCGCGATGTCAGCTTCCGTCGTGGCCTCAACTATATGGTGGAGGCCGAGTCGGGCACCGGGAAATCGTCGCTATGCAGCTTCATCTACGGCTCGCGAGGCGACTATTCGGGGCGCATCCTCTTCGACGGCACCGACGTGTCGTCGCTCTCGGTAGCCCGATGGTGTGAGCTGCGCAGCCGCTCGCTCGCCTATCTGCCGCAGGAGATGCAGCTCTTCGGCGAACTGACGGCTCTGGAGAATATCGAAATCAAAAACCGCCTCACGGCTCATAAGTCGACCGACTGGATTCTCTCGGCTCTGCGCCGCCTCGAGATTGAAGCCAAGGCCGATGTGCCCGCCTGCCGTCTGTCGGTAGGCCAGCAGCAGCGAGTGGCCATAATCCGCGCTCTCTGCCAGCCATTCGACTTCCTGCTCATCGATGAGCCAGTGAGCCACCTCGACGCGCGCAACAACGGCATAGTGGCCTCCCTCATAGCTGAGGAGGCCGACGCACAGGGAGCCGCCGTGATAGCCACTTCGGTGGGCAACAAGATACTTCTACCCTTCACTCAAACACTGAAGCTATGAGCGCATCGTCACATCCATCACTCGTGTGGCGCCTGCTGCGCCGCAACATATCACTGCCACAGCTCACGGGCTACACGCTGGCCAATCTGGTGGGTCTGGCAATCGTATTGTCGGCGCTGCAGTTTTACCGTGATGTCCGCAGCATCTGGGATGCCGAGGACTCGCTCATCTCGCGCGATTACCTAATCATCTCCAAGCGTGTGAAGGGTATCACCATCGGCACCCACAGCGGTGAGTTTACCGAGGAGGAGATTGCCGAACTTGAGCAGCAGCCCTGGCTGCGGTCGATGGGGCGCTTCAACGCCGCCGGCTTCCGTGTGGGCGCTTCGCTCGATCTGTGGGGACGCGGTATGTCGACCGCCCTCTTTCTCGAAGCTATCCCCGACAGCTTCTACGACGTGAAGCCCGACCACTGGACATGGAGCCCTACGGCGGGCCCCGACGGGCAGTATCCCCCGGTGCCTATCATCATGTCGAAAGACTACCTTACGCTCTACAACTTCGGCTTCGCCGCCTCGCGCGGCTATCCTCAGATATCGGAGGCCACGATAGGCGAGCTGCCGCTGAGGCTCTACCTCTCGGGGCGCGGCCGCGAGATGCGGCTGCAGGGACGAATCGTAGGTTTCTCATCGCGCCTCAACACATTTGCAGTGCCCGAATCATTTCTCGAGTGGGCCAATGCCGAACTGGCCGATGAGCCCTCACAGCAGCCATCGCGCCTCATACTTGAAGTGAATACCCCCGGCGATCCGGCCATACAGCGCTACTTCGACGAACACTCGTACGAGAGCGCCGGCGACAAGGCCGATACCGGCCGCGCCGCATACTTCCTTTCGCTGGCCACGGGCGCAGTGATGAGTGTAGGTGTGGTCATCTCCGTGCTCGCCTTCTTCATCCTCCTGCTCAGCATCCACCTGCTCATACAGAAAAACCGCGAGAAGCTCCGCTCGCTCATGATGCTCGGCTACAGTCCGGGCGCCGTGGCCCGCCAATACTATATGATAGTGGGTGCGCTCAATGCCGTGGTGCTTGGCGGCGCCGTGGCGGCCGTGCTGGTGGCCCGCTCATTCTGGAGCGCCTCGCTCGGCGAGATAGGAGCCGAGAGCGCGTCGCCATGGATCACGATTGCCGTAGGCGTGGTGATAATCCTCGTGGTCACGGGCGGCAATATGCGGATCATACGCCGTGAGATATCCAAAACTTTTCCCCGCCCCCGGCGTTAGAGTTGCATAAGCCCAACCGTTACAATCCAATTTTTTTGACCTTGATTCAAGTATGAAAGATATGATCATAGACCGGGAATCGTCGGAGCGCACAGTGCTCGTGGCCCTGGTCACCCCTCAGCAGACACCATCGCAGGTCGAGGAGTATCTCGACGAACTCGAATTTCTGGCCCATACGGCCGGGGCCGTCACCGAGAAGCGCTTCGTGCAGAAGCTCCCCTGCGCCGACTCCCGCACCTATGTAGGCAAAGGCAAGCTCGAAGAGATACGCGCCTACGTGGAGGCCAACGATATCGGTATGGCTATATTCGACGACGACCTCTCGTCGAAGCAGGTGGCCAATATCGAGCGCGAGCTAAAGATAAAGATTCTCGACCGCACGAGCCTGATCCTCGACATCTTCGCGCGCCGCGCTCAGACGGCCAATGCCAAGACGCAGGTCGAACTGGCGCAATATCAGTATCTGCTGCCGCGACTCACGCGCCTCTGGACTCACCTCGAACGCCAGCGCGGCGGTATCGGTATGCGCGGCCCCGGTGAGACTCAGATCGAGACCGACCGCCGTATCATCCTCGACAAGATAGCGCACCTCAAGGCTGAGCTCCGCGACATCGACAAGCAGAAGGCCGTGCAGCGCAAGAACCGAGGCAAACTCACCCGCGTGGCTCTCGTGGGCTACACCAATGTGGGCAAGTCGACGCTGATGAATCTTCTGAGCAAGAGCGACGTTTTTGCCGAAAACAAGCTCTTCGCCACGCTCGACACCACTGTGCGCAAGATCGTGATCGATAATCTCCCGATGCTGCTCACCGACACGGTAGGCTTCATCCGCAAGCTCCCCACCCATCTTGTAGAGTCTTTCAAGTCGACGCTCGACGAGATCCGTGAGGCCGATCTGCTGGTACACGTGGTAGACATCTCGCACCCTGGCTTCGAGCAGCAGATCGAGGTGGTGAACCGTACACTCGCAGAGGTGTGTGACGGCGCGGACAAGCCCATGATAATGGTGTTCAACAAGATCGACGCTTTCTCTTACACGCCTAAGGATGCCGACGATCTCACTCCGCGCACACGTGAGAATATCCCGCTCGAGGAGCTGGAGCAGTCGTGGATGAGCCGTCTGGGCGACGATGCCGTATTCATCTCAGCGAAGAAGGGCATCAACATCGACAAGCTCAAGGAGCGCATCTACGAGAAGGCGAAGGAGATCCATATTCGCCGCTTCCCCTACAACGATTTCCTTTTCGACCGCTACGACGACCTTCAGGAGCAACTTTAGCGGGTCGCCGTGTGTTATAGTGTTACTTCAAAACCTTTAACACACACAATAGACCCCAATAAAATGGCTTCCTCTTTCTCTATCCTTTCCGACATCCGCTCTCACGGCAGCCGTCCGATGCAGAGCATCAAGCCGGGCCTCGACGGTGCTCCGGCTTTCACCACACTCGTGATAAGCAATACCCCGGTCACTTTCGGATCGGGCAACATAGGTCGCGCAGCCGTCAATATCGTGGCCAACCGTCTGCTGGCTATGGGCGCTACTCCACGCTATCTGTCGGTGGGCGCGAGCGTCGACTCCGACACTTCCACATCCCTGATATCGACCGTGGACGCCGCTATGTCCGACGCCGCCGTACAGGCCGAGATGGAATACGCCTCGGCGCAGGCGCGCCTTATCCGCGACCTGCCGGGCGGCTCGGGACTGATCCTCACGGCCACGGGCGTGGGCGAGATGCCACCCGATCTATCGCTTGAGCCGGGCAATATCCTCCCGGGCGACGTGGTGATATGCACCGGCCCGGTGGGCACGTTCGGCACAGCCGTCACGGCAGCCCGGAGCAATCTGATGGCTGTGATAGAGAGTGCCGACGGCAATGCTCTCGGCGACGGTATACATGAGTTGCTGCGCGTGGTGCCGCGGGTGCGCGATCTTATATTCCCCGAGCGTGGCCTGAATGCCGCTCTCGACGAGTTGCGCGCGCGCCAGCCCGGACTTATCGTATGCAAGGATGCGGTGCCTGTGAATCCGGCAGTGCAGGCTGCCTGCGAGATGCTCGACCTCAATGCGGCCGATATGCCTTGTGCCGGCTCGATGCTGGCAGTGGTGCGCGGCGAGGATGCCGAGCGCGCTCTGGCGGCTCTGCACCGCTCAGCTTTCTGCTCCGAGGCTGCCGTGATCGCACGCGTCGAGTAATTGCCGCACCGTCAGCCCGAGCCGGGGATGTAGCCACTGCGGGCGTAGTTCCGCCAAAGGCTCCAGGACGAAGCGCCGCAGATGCATGCGGGGATGGGGCAGGATGAGGCGCGGATCGTCGCTCACCACCGAGTCGATGGCTATGATATCGATGTCGATCACGCGGTCGGCATAGGTGCCGTCGGGCTTGCGGTGAGCCGCCGGACTTATCTCGCGCTCCACTTTCTGAAGCTCGGCGAGCAGCCGGAGCGGATCGGTGGTGTCGGGGAGCGAGACCTCTACTCCGATATTGATGTAAGCATTGGCCGACTCATAGCCCCACGGCTCTGACCTGACGGGGGCCGACTGCCGGGCGCGGACGCCGAGACGGGCTTCAATGAGTGCGACCGCACGGCTCAGATTGGCCATGCGGTCGCCGATATTGCTACCTAAATTGAGATGCGCTTCCAAGCGATCAGAGCGACTTCTTTACTTCTACTTCTTCGAAGCACTCGATGATGTCGCCTTCGCGGATATCGTTGTATCCGTTGATGTTCAGACCGCAGTCGTAGCCTGCGAGCACTTCCTTGGCATCGTCCTTGAAGCGCTTGAGCGAGCCGAGGTCGCCGGTATAGCGCACGATACCGTCGCGGATGAGGCGTACCTTGGCTGAGCGTCGGATGCGGCCTTCGCGCACCATACAGCCGGCTACCATACCTACCTTCGAGATCTTGTAGGTCTGGAGCACTTCGGCGGTGCCGATCACCTCTTCCTTCACTTCGGGTGCAAGCATACCCTCCATAGCGTCCTTCACTTCCTCGATGGCCTGATAGATCACCGAGTAAAGTCGGATCTGCACGCCCTCCTGCTCGGCGGCACGGCGGGCTGCCTGCGAGGGACGTACCTGGAAGCCGATGATGATGGCGTCGGATGCGGCTGCGAGTGTGACGTCGCTCTCGGAGATCTCGCCCACGGCCTTGTGGAGCACGTTGATCTGGATCTCTTCGGTGGAGAGCTTGATGAGCGAGTCGGAGAGAGCTTCGATGGAGCCGTCGACGTCGCCCTTGACGATTATATTGAGTTCCTGGAAGTTGCCAATGGCGCGACGGCGACCGATATCCTCGAGTGTGAGGATCTTCTTGGTGCGCATGCCCTGCTCGCGCTGGAGCTGCTCGCGCTTGTTGGCGATCTCCTTGGCTTCCTGCTCGGATTCGAGTACGTTGAATGTGTCGCCTGCTGTGGGAGCTCCGTTGAGGCCGAGGATGAGGGCGGGGGTGGCGGGGCCGGCCTCCTTGATGCGCTGGTTGCGTTCGTTGAACATCGCTTTCACCTTGCCGTAGTGTGTGCCGGCGAGGATGAAGTCGCCTACGCGAAGTGTGCCGTTCTGCACGAGCACGGTGGCCACGTAGCCGCGACCCTTGTCGAGCGACGATTCGATGATCGAGCCGGTGGCCAGACGGTTGGGGTTGGCCTTGAGCTCGAGGAGCTCGGCTTCGAGAAGCACTTTCTCCATGAGTTCCTCGACGCCGATACCTTTCTTGGCCGATATATCCTGGCTCTGGTATTTTCCGCCCCACTCCTCCACGAGGTAGTTCATGCCGGCGAGGGCTTCCTTGATCTTGTCGGGGTTGGCGGCAGGCTTATCTATCTTATTGATTGCAAATACGATGGGCACGCCGGCAGCGGAGGCGTGATTGATAGCCTCGATGGTCTGCGGCATCACGTTGTCGTCGGCAGCCACGATGATGATACAGAGGTCGGTGACCTTGGCACCGCGGGCACGCATGGCTGTAAAGGCTTCGTGGCCGGGGGTATCGAGGAATGTGATGTGGCGGCCGTCGGCGAGCTTCACGTTGTAGGCACCGATATGCTGGGTGATACCTCCGGCCTCACCGGCGATCACGTTGGCATTGCGGATATAGTCGAGCAGCGATGTCTTGCCGTGGTCCACGTGACCCATCACGGTCACGATCGGCGGACGGGGCATGAGATCCTCCTCGGCATCTTCCTCGTGGGCTATAGCCTCGACTACTTCGGCCGATACATATTCGGTCTTGAAGCCGAATTCCTCGGCCACGATATTGATGGTCTCGGCATCGAGACGCTGATTGATCGACACCATCACGCCGAGGCTCATACATGTGCCGATAACCTGATTGATAGGCACGTTCATCATCGAGGCAAGGTCGTTGGCGGTCACAAACTCGGTGAGTTTGAGCACCTGGCTCTCGGCAGCTTCCTGTGCGTGGGCCTGAGCTTCGCGCTCGCGGGTGGCCTCGCGCTTCTCCTTGCGCCACTTGGCACCCTTCTTCTGCCCCTTGTCCTTGCTGGTGAGGCGTGCAAGGGTCTCCTTGATCTGCTTCTGCACATCCTCGTCGCTGACCTCATTGTGGAGTGGACGCGGGGGCTGCTGCTGACCGCGACCGCCGCCTTGCGACTGGTTTCCGCGACCTTTGCGGCCTTCGCCACCGCCGGAGGTCTGTGCGCCGGGGTTCTCGATATCTATTTTCTGATTGCCACGGATGCGGCGGCGCTTCTTGCGGTCGCCGGAGGCTTCGCCACCCTGGGCAGCGGCGCCTCCCTGATTGCCACGGCCGTGACGCTCGGAGTTCTTTTCTTCCTTCGATTTCTTTTTGGGGCGAGTGGACTGGTTGAGCGCCGACAGGTCGATCTTGCCGACGACGTTGAGTGTCACCGGTGGCTTTGAAGGCGCGGTGGTGGGGATGAAGTTGTCGTCCACGGCCGGCTTGGGAGTTTCGGCCTTGGGCTCGGCGGCCTTGGGCGCTTCTACCTTGGGCTCGGCTTTGGGTGCGGGGGCGAGAGCGGGCTTGGGGGCTTCCACCTTTGGCTCTGACTTGGGTGCTTCAGCTTTGGGAGCTTCTACCTTGGGCTCTGCTTTGGGGGCTTCGGGTTTGGGCTCGGGCTTGGGTGCCTCAACCTTTGGCTCCTGTGTGGGATAAACAGCTTAGGGAGCCGCAGAATAGACTTCTGTAGATGGCTGGTGAGGCGGTGGCAGTAAAATTAGA
>JAIDTT010000038.1 GCA_029060545.1 Paramuribaculum sp.
GTGGAGATCTCGGTGTTCTGGGGACCGAGTTCGTCCATGGAGCCGCTGGCGCTGATGGAGTATGTGGCGCCCATCTCTTCGCGGATCTTGTCGACGAGACGCTTGGTGATCACCTGGCCGGCGATGGAGGCAAGGATGTCGTTGCGGGTATCGTACTTATTGGTGCCGAAGGTGACGATGTAGGCCCAAGTCTGGGGTGTCTCCATCTTGGTGGTGAAGCTGTCGGTAGCCACACCGGTATTCATCAGATATTCGGGGCTGAAGGACTCAACGGTGCGCTTGGCAGTAGCGGCATTGCCGGGGAGCGAAGCGATATACTGCTCTACGAGCGGACGGAGAGTCTCAACATCTACGTTGCCAACGAAGGTGAAAGTGTAGTCGGCGGCATTGGCGGTCATAGCCTTGCATACGGAGAGGATCTGCTCGAGGCTCGACTGCTTCACAACCTCTGCGGTGAGGGGCTGGATGCGGGGGGAGTGATAGAGAGCCTGCGTAAGGTCTTTCTGGAAGGCAAACATCGGGTCGGCTTCCTGGCTGGCAAGCATACGGATGTTGTTTTCCTGCATAGCGGCAAATTCCTCTTCGGTGACGTTGATATCGGTGAAGTTCATATAGATGAGCTCCATCAGAGTGGCCATGTCCTTGGGTGTGGAGAAACCGGAGAATGAGCGGGTGTATAGACCGAAGCCGGGACGTACCACCACCTGCTTGCCGGCGAGGTACTTCTGGAGGTCGGAATATGTGTAGGTGCCGAGGCCGTACTGACGGAGCACGGTGGGCATGAATATGAGGGAGTTGGCATACTTCTCTCCGTAGGGAGCGGTGCCGTTGACTGCGGAAGCGTTGAAGAGCACTTCATCATCCTTAAACTTGGTGGGCTTCACGATCACGGTAGCGCCGTTGGAGAGGGTCCATACGGTAGCGCCCCACTGCTGATCCTGCTTTTCGCTCACGATGCTGCCCTTGGCGGGAAGCTGAGGAATGAGGGGTTCTTCTTTGAGAGTCTCCTTGAGGGGCTCAATCTCTTCGCCATCTACAGCGGTAAGAGCAGCCTTGAATTCGGCCTCGGTCGGATACTTACCATCCTCGCTGTCGGGCATCATAGCCAGAAGCACGCGGTTGTCGTCGGTAACGACCTCCTTCATGGCGGCATTGATCTGGTCGAGTGTCACCATATTGGCGATCATCTGTGCGATCTGGTATTCGTCCTCCTTATTGGGCATGGGGGCATTGTCAAGGAAGTTGTTGACGTAATAGTTGACGTACACGCCGTTTTCGCGCTGATTGCGGTTGTTGTAGCTACGTTCCTGCTGCGAGAGGTATTCTGCCTTGGCACGCTCATATTCCGAAACGGTGAAACCGCCACGGGAAGCGCGGAGCACTTCGCGGTAAACTGCGGCAAGTGCTTCGGGAAGCTCGATGCCATGGCTTGCGCCGGCGTAAATAGTGAAGGCATCCTTGGTGTTGGCCAGGAAGTAGTTGCCGTAGCTTACGCCTGCTTCTGCGAAGGGTGCGCCGGGCTTGGAGGATATCTCGTCGAGGCGGGTGTTGAGCATGTGGTCGATGATGTGCCATACGTATTCGTTAGCATAGTAGAGCACGGTATTACGCTGAGCGCGTGGCAGAGCGTCGGTCTTGATCATCAGCTCGGCAACAGAAGCCGACATCTCCTTGTCGTGACCGATGGCGTAGATGGTGCCTTCGGTGTCGGCAACGGGGAAGTAAATGCGCTCGGCGGGGTTCTCGGGCATCTTGATACTTGAGAAGAGTTCCTTGATCTTTGATTCGATGCGGTCCACATCGATATCACCTACTACGATGACACCCTGATTGTCGGGACGATACCATTTCTCGTAGTAGTCGCGGAGAGCCTGATACCCGAAGTTGTCGACCACTTCCATGGTGCCGATAGGCAGACGGTAGCCGTAGCGTTCGCCGGGATACATCTGAGGAAGGAGGCTCTCGATGATACGCATCTGACCGGTGTTGCTGCGGCGCCACTCTTCGTGGATCACGGCGCGCTCGGCATCGATCTCCTCGGGAAGAAGGAGCAGGTCGTCGGCCCAGTCGTGAAGGATGAGCAGACAGGAGTCCTGGACGCCCTCGCGGGCTGTGGGCACGTTCGTGATCAAATACAAGGTCATATCCACTCCGGTTTTAGCATTGAGGTTACGGCCAAATTTCACACCTACGGTCTCAAGCCAGTTGATGAGGTTTTTGCCGGGGAAGTTGGTAGTGCCATTGAAGCACATATGCTCGAGGAAGTGAGCCAGACCGCGCTGGTTGTCCTCCTCCAATACGGAGCCAACCTTCTGAGCGATGTAGAAGTCGGCCTGACCTTTGGGGTACTCATTGTGGCGTATGTAGTAAGTCAAGCCGTTGTCGAGCTTGCCGATACGCACATCCTGGTCTGCAGGAAGCTCGGGGATGGCCTGTGCGTGCACCACGGGAGCGGCGAACAGAGCGGCGAGGAGCAATACTGCAGCTTTGATTGTTTTTTTCATATTAAAATATTTGTAATGATGGTTGTATTTCAATGTGATAAATTATTTGACGCAAAATTACTCAAAAAGTTACATTGCGATTGCAAAATTTTATTAAACGGTCGGAAAAAATGAAGAGAAGCGAGGCTAATGCTCTATGGCACAGCCTCGCTCCCGTGTATGAGAGTATGTATTAATTCTATCTTATTTCAGAAGATTCTTGGCAGCATTGACACCATTCTGTACGCCTTCCGATACGGCAGCGCCGGCTTCCTGAGCTTTCTGCTTGGCAGCGTCTACTGCGGCAGCAGCGTCTTCCTTCACGCCTTCTACGGCGGCACCGGCCTTTTCCTTAACGTCGCCGGCTACGTTGCCGGCTACGCCTTCAGCCTTTTCGAGAGCGGTAGATACGGTTTCGAGAGCACCGGTCATACCTACCTTGTCGGCATAAGGCTTGATCTGGTCGAGATATGTGCGAGCTTCGGCGAGCTTACCGCTGGCCACGAGGTTCTTCACGTAAGCGATACCCTTCTGAACATTTTCAGCGGAAGCGGCGGATTTGATATTATCGAGAAGTGAGGGTGCTTCATCCTCGGTCACTACTACTGTTTCGTCAACGACTACACCTTCTACTACGGCATTAGCGCTATCAGCTGCATCGGCAGCGGCATTTTCAGCTTTGTTACCACAGGAAACCATTGTTGCAGCAGCTACTACTGCCATCGAGAGAACTAATTTTTTCATAAATTTTAATTGTTTGTTAAGAGAATTCGAATGTTATAACAACATCCTCAGGCAAATGGTTCGCCAGATGCTGATTTTTTTAGAAAGAGTAGCTGATGCCGATCGATGGATTGAAAGCGTGTACCCGGTAGTTGGCTTCGAAAGTACGTGTGTAGACCGACTCAGGCATCCCGGCGCTCTGGAGCACCAGATCCTTATATGTGCACTTGGCATTGTCGACACCCAGACCGGCCACATACATAAAGGCGAGGTCGACCGAGAGGCCGCGTGTAGGGCGGAACGAGAGGCCCACCGTGGGTGAGAGTTTGGTCATGCCGGGAGTCTCGGGGTTGTAATAATCGCTGTTGACCGGGCTTGTGTCGACCATCAGACCGGCGCGAACGTCGAAGCGTTCGGTCACTGCATACTGAGCGCCCATCTTCACCGCCCACGAATTTTTATAGTCTTTGGTTATATTCTGATCAAACGCGTCGAGCGGAGCAGGGAAGTCGATATTGAGGGTCTTGTAGGCGCTCCAGCCCGTGAGTTGAGCGTCAGCAGCCACCGTCCAGCGGTCGGTCGGGCGGTAGGCCACACCCATGTTGAATACGTAGGGAGCGGGCATCTCTGCTGCGAAGTTAGCTTTATGGATATTACCGAGACTCGGTTCGAGAGCGGCCTTCACCACCTCATTGGCATAGCTCACCGATGCTTCACCGGCTTTTACTTTCATAGTCATCTTGGTACGGAAAGAGGCACCTACGCTCCACCTGGAGGTAATATCATAGAGTACGCCGACATTAGCGCCAAGAGCCACCTGCGATGTGCCTGTGAGATTGACCGACGCAGCCACGACATCGCCGAGTACCGGGGCGCCCGCCACCATATCGAAAGTTGAGCCGGGCACGAGTCCCTTGTCGAGATTCACATTGCCCCATGTGATCATCATACCTGCACCGATCGACAGATTCTTTATCGGACGCCACGCTACGGTAGGCTGTACGGTAAACATCTTCAGGCTTACTTTCTGCGACAGCAGTGCGCCGGGCCAGTTCTGAGTCCAGTTGATACCGCTGCCGTAGGGTGTGTAGAAGCTAATGCCGGCCTGCAGATTGTCGTAGATACGGAATGCGGCGTTGAAGGCCAAAGGTGTCGACCAGCCGTTTTCAGTCGAGTAGTCGTTGCCCTGATATTCAGCCATTGCGATGGCTTTGATGCCTGTTATAGAGCCTGTGAGATCAAAAGTCTTGTCGGAAAAGCCGAGCGCGCCGGGATTGAAGATCATACTCTCCGCACCCAACTTCAGAGCCACGCCGGCATGTCCCATGCCAAGCTGCTTAGCGCTTAGAGTGTTGATCTGATACCCCTCAGCGGAAGCAGTGATTACGGCTGCAAATGCAGCGATGGCCATGAGGATTCTTTTCATAATGTCTAAAAAATTGGTTAAAACTTCCACAAATATAGGTTTAATATTTGAGTCAGCCAAATCTGTGGACATTCCGGCAAATTGTTGTATATTTGTCGCATTGTATAATCATAGCCATGCGACACATTTATTCATTAGCCATTGCGGCTCTCATATCCGCATCATCAGTATCGGCCGCCCAATACCGGCTCACATCGCCAGACGGCCATATCGTATTCACCATCACCAACAACGCGGCCGGCGCCCGCTATAGTGTAAGCGTCGACGACCGTATGCTCATCGAACCATCCGCTATGGGTCTTGTGGCCGAGGGCGTGAAGTGGGACTACAAAAAAGCGAAAGTCACACGCTCAAGCCTCGACGAGACGTGGACTCAGCCCTGGGGCGAAAATACTACCTGCCGCAATCACTACAATGAAATGGCGGTGACACTCGGCCGTAAATCGGATCTCACCATCCGCGTGCGCGCTTTCGACGACGGCGTGGCCTTCCGCTACGAAACCGCTATGACGGATTCGCTCACCGTGACCGACGAGCTTACCGAATTCCGCTTCGCCGAACCAGTAGGGCGTTCGTGGTCGATTCCGGCAAGCTTCGAGACATACGAGCTCAACTATCGCGCCATACCGATAGCTGAAGTGGCCGATGCCAACACCCCCTTCACCTTCGAGACATCGGGCGTCTACGGCTCCATCCATGAAGCCGCGCTATACGACTTCCCCGAGATGGTGCTTCGCCGCGACAGCCTCGGTATACTCAAGGCCGACCTCGCTCCCCTGCCCGACGGCGTGAAGGCTTACATCCCCGGCCGCTTCACCACCCCCTGGCGCAGCATACAGATAGCGCCATCGGCCGTAGGCCTCATCAACTCCGCGCTTATCCTCAACCTCAACGAGCCTTCAAAGATAACCAATACATCCTGGATCGAACCGCAGAAATATTGCGGTGTATGGTGGGGTATGCACCTCGGCACTGAAGTGTGGACTATGGGGCCACGCCACGGAGCCACCACCGCCAATGCCATCCGCTATATCGACTTCGCGGCAGCCAATAATCTTCAGGGCGTGCTCTTCGAAGGCTGGAACGAAGGTTGGGAAAACTGGGGCGGCAATCAGCACTTCGACTATATCAAGGCCTACGACGACTTCGACATCGACAGTATCGCCCGCTACTGCAAGGCTAAAAATATCGAACTCTGGATGCACAATGAAACGGGTGGCAATATCCCTGAATACGAAGCAGCTCTCGAGGATGCCTTCGCATACTATCAGAGCCTCGGGGTACATACCGTAAAGACCGGCTATGCCGGCGGCTTCAAGGGCGGATACTTCCACCACAGCCAGTATGGCGTGCGCCACTATCAGCGTGTGGTAGAGACGGCCGCCCGCTATCAGCTTATGATCGATGCCCACGAACCTATCAAGGAGACGGGTATTCGCCGCACGTGGCCCAACATGATGACGCGCGAAGGCGCCAGAGGTATGGAATGGAACGCATGGTCGGAAGGCAATTCGGCCGAATACCTCTGCACCCTACCCTACGTACGCCTGCTCTCCGGCCCGATGGACTACACCCCCGGCATATTCGATATCGACTATCTCACCGCGAAGGCCGACACCGGACGTATCGAATGGAACGGCCCCAACGCTCACTGCCGCATCAAGACCACTATCGCACGACAGATAGCCAACTGGGTGATCATCTACTCTCCGCTGCAGATGGCAGCCGACCTCGTCGACAACTACGAGGGGCATCCCGCCTTCCAGTTTTTCCGCGACTTCGATGCAGATTGTCAGTGGTCGGAAGCCCTTCAGGGTGAAATTGGCAAGTACATCGTGGTAGCACGCCGCGCCGGCGATAAGTTCTTCATCGGCGCAGGCACCGACGGTGAAGCACGCACACTCTCCCAACCTCTGTCGTTTCTCGAGCCGGGCATCACTTACCGCGCTATGATCTACGGTGACGTAGAGGGCAACCCTGCCTCCGTAGCCATCACTTCCGGACTCTACACCTCGGCCGATACCCTGACAATCAGTATGGCTGCGACCGGTGGCCAGGCTATCACCTTCATTCCAGAGAAGTGAGACTGACCGGCTGCGGCATACTCCTTATAATATTATTGTGGCTGCTTACTCCCGGCGAAGCGGTGGCTCAGACGTCGCCCCATATCGGCAACGGGCGGATAGGGGGAATCGTGTCGTCCGACGGACTCTCGATGGAGCGCCTCTTTCTCTCGACAGCCCACACCGACGGCACCGATGGCTCTGACGTGAGCCGCATCATCCCCGTCACCATACCTGTCGATTTGTCATTCCCGGGTCAGAATCTAAAGGTGGTAAGCCAGGAGATTCAGCATCGCTATGGAGTAGTGACCACACGACTGAGATCAAAAGATATAGAAGTGGAATGCCGGCTGTCGGCGAGCCGGGCTATCCCTGCCGCCCTCGTGGCCAAGGTTAGTGTCACTGCCCTCCGGCAGGTTGAGCTCCTATGCGTCAACACCCCTACGATTCCCTCCTCTCTCACAGTGGATAGAGCCGGAAGCCGCCGGGTGTGGTGTGAGGATGGAGGCGTACCTCTCTACAATACCCTCGCCACATATAATAACGGTGCCGATTGCATAGCCACCTCTTCGGTAATACTCCCCGGCACCGAAGCTACCCTTATAGGAGCAGACTCTATCCGTATCAGTCTCGCTAAAGGCGCCAAAGCGCAGTTTGCAGTGGTAGGCACCGTGATAAGTGCCGCCGACTTCCCCAATCCCGCCTCCCATGCCGAGCGTCAGGCCATCTATGCCCACACAGTCGGTATCGGCAGCCTTGCGGAACGTCACCGCAAAGCGTGGGATGAACTGTGGCAATCGGATATCATCATCGAAGGTGACCCGGCTCTACAGAGGCAGGTGACGATGGCGCTCTACAGCCTTTATAGTTCCATTCTGCCCGGCTCGCGACAGAGCATCGCTCCAATGGGACTCACATCTGACCACTACGGGGGGCATATATTTTGGGACGCCGACACATGGATGCTCCCTGTGCTTTGCATCCTGCATCCAGAAGCCGCACGCGATATGGTAGATTATCGCGCCGACCGCCTCCCGCAAGCCCGCGCCAACGCGCTGGCCATGGGCTACCGCGGAGCTATGTATCCATGGGAGTCTGATCTCCGGGGCTATGAAGCCACACCCACATTCGCGCTCACCGGCCCACTGGAACATCACGTAACGGCCGATGTGGCTCGCGGTGCGTGGCTATACTTCCTTACGTCGGCCGATACCGTATGGCTACGTGAATCGGCCGAGCCGATGATACGCGCCTGCGCCGACTTCTGGGTAAGCCGCGCGGAGGCCAACCCAGACAATACATATTCTATCCGCGGCGTAGTGGGTGCGGATGAGTATGCGATCAATGTCGATGACAATGCCTTTACCAATGCCGCCGCCATACGCAATCTGCAATATGCCGCCAAAGCGGCCAAAATCACCGGGCGCCCGATTGATAAACGGTGGCAGGACGTGGCCGACGGGCTGAGTCTTCATCGCCTCCCCTCCGGCGTGATCGCCGAATACGAAGGCTTTGCCGACACTACTATCAAACAGGCCGACGTGGCTCTGCTCGCCTATCCGCTCGATTTCATCACCGACCGGAATGAGACAGACCGTACTCTTACATACTACGAAGCGCTCACCGATACCATAGGCGGCCCGGCTATGAGCCATTCGGCAATGGCTGTAAACTATGCCCGACTCAATCAGCCCGAAAAAGCGGCACGTCTTATCGACCGCGCCACTACGCCTTATCTGCGCGGAGAGCACTTGATGATGGCCGAGACACCATCGACCGACGACACCTATTTCCTCACCGGCGCCGGCGGCCTGCTGCAGGCTATACTAATGGGGTATCTCGGCATCGACATCACCGATGGGGGTGTCAGCCAGTCATCCGCCTCATTACCTTCCGGCATACGAAAGATCACGGCGATCACGCCTCACGGCACCTTCTCCCGCTCCGGCAATGCGGGCTTATAGAAATTTATCACTACCTTTGCGCCGGTGTACTCAATACGTCCACCCAAACTGAATTAAAATTTTTAATTATTTCAATACATTATGAGATTATCTTTCCGACTCTTGAGCATCCTCTGCGGTGCCGCATTCATGGTCTCCTGTAGCGAGGACGGCCCGGAGCAGCCTACCGAATACTACCGTGTGATCGACTTCGAGAACACCCGCGTGACGCTCGCCGGCCCCACATCCTACGGGGCTAACCTCTACGCCAACTTCGACGGCCCCAAATTCACCTCCGGAGCAATCAACTTCGAAGAGGGCGTGCAATTCCTTTTCGGCATCAATGAGAGCCTCTACGACGACCAGATCAACTTCTGGAACGGCGGTATGGTGCTCTCTCAGTGGAATTATCGTTCGAATCCCGAAGGTGAGAGCGGCGACTGGTGGATGAGTTTCAACAACCAGTGTTCGGTATACAACTCTGCATCCGTAGACGGATCAAACCGCGGAGCAGGCGCAGGCGGATCGAATACCTTCGCTGTGATCAACGGATACGATGACCCCAACTCAATGTCGTCTATGGCAAAGTTCTCTTTCTCCAACGGAGTTCTCTATGAAGTCTACTCCATAGAGATCTGCACACCCTCCTATGTGTATGGCTTGATCGCCAACGGCAACCCCTACGGAGGCGGTGCTCTGAAAGACAACTCCGGCTGGTTCAAGATCATGGCCTATGGCTTCGATGCCGACGGCAATCCCACCAACGGCGGACAGCCGGTGGAGAAATACATCTGCGACTATCGCAATCCCAACAAGATAATCGAGACTATCGACACATGGCAGACGTGGGATCTCTATCCCCTCGGCAAGGTCAATACTGTCAAATTCCAGTTTGCCGGTTCGGACACAGGCGCTTACGGTCTCAATACGCCCGCCTATATGTGTCTCGACAACATCAAGATCCACATGAATGCCAAATGAGGCACGAACCTCGATGCACGAATATAGCGGGCGCACCCACCACGGGCAGCGCCCGCTTTTTATAAGGGGACAACCAAGACCACAACACACTGACCACCAACGCATAGCACAAACACCCTCTACGTCGGATGCAGAAAGGAGGTTGTTCTCTTGGCGGAGCCTACAGCTACACAGTGGTATCTATAACGTGAGGGGCGGCTCAACTGGATCTTCCCAGAAGGCTTCCGAGAATATACTTATCTTTTTGATTTTGCTCCGATTAGTGGATTAATTATATAATTTAGTTAATTTTTTATTTCATTAGTTTAAAATCCCGGAAATTTATGTATCTTTGGCGGTATCACCCCTAAATCTCCATAAACCAATCATTTTGCCTTATGAAAAAGTTTCCATTAATTGCCCTGTCGCTGATGTGTGCGCTTTTCAGCATCCACGCGGATGTCTTTTCTCACACATTCAAGTTCGATCCCGACAAGTTCTCGATCACGGTCGGTGCAGGCGATTCGCTTTGCATTCGCTCCATCGCTGATCCCTCCTCTCATTCCGACCCGTCGCAACCCGACCTGCCGATTATCTCCCGCTCTATCGCAATTCCGGGTAATGCTGACGTTGATAACTATTCTGTCACTATCCACAAGCATATTATACGCAAAGGTTAAATGTTTTTTATTTGGAAAACAATTGATTTTTAATTACTTTTGAGGCCACCAATCATCAATAGTTATGAAGAAGATATTTTTAATACCGATAACTGTAACTCTGCTTATTGTAGCGGCTGCCTGCGGCAAAGATACCTCTGACGAACCGACTATCCCGGCTACGGGGTCGAATGATAATGAATATGTAGAACCCAATCCCATAGAGAATGCTGATCCGGATCCGGCTACTGACGATGACGACAATACAACTCCGAATGATGAGGAAGAGTATATCAGTTATCCCAACCCGGAACCTCTAACGGCCGAGTTGCGCCCGGTATTGACTGCCGGAAAGCGCTGGATCAAGCAGAGTATATTTGTTCCCGGTTGTGAACGCTTCAGCGAAACATGGACTGCCTTATGTTCCCAAAATGGCAATATGTTTGGTCGTGACACGTGGGCTATATATCGGGAGGGCTCTGAACACGTTTATGGTAATCCGGAATGGTGTTACGCAGAAGATGAAGATGGCAGTGTATACCAAAGAGGTAGTTTTGATGATGATGACCCGTGGACGTTTGACAAGATCTATTTCTTTGATCCCAATGTGGAATTACCGGGCCAAAACAAAAATTTCGTGCAGAGCCGTGGCACCATAGTGCTTGAGGGGATGACCCGTAGAGCGCTCCGCGTGAAATTTAGGAATATTGAAAGCGGTTACGACTATTGGGTTGAAGGCATAGGTCCGCTCAATGGGTCGATTATCGACTATAGTATAATTCACCCCTCATGTCCACCGGGAACGTGTGAAGGTTATCCGAAATATGTGAAGGTGCTTAAGTGCTACGATGGTGATGTGCTTATATACGATGCCAGCCGTATGCGTGATTATCTATACACGGAGGAAGAGGTGTTCTTCCCAATGGAATAGAGCTATTGAAATATGCATTTATAGCGGGCGCACCCACCACGGGCAGCGCCCGCTTGTGTGTGTGACGGATGTAAGGGATGTGATTTATAGTAAAAATGTCATTGTACGCTTTTCGTGCGGGGATTCCCGCCAATGCACGATGCACAATTCACGATGCACGATTGAT
>JAIDTT010000039.1 GCA_029060545.1 Paramuribaculum sp.
CATAGGGACTGCTCCGGCGCGCCGGAGCAGTCCCTATTGTATTTAATTGGTTTATTTTATTATCTTTGCGCCATAGATAATAACCCTTCATCCGCTATGCAGACCAATCATCTATTCGCACCGATCCGATCCATTATTACAGCAATTATGTTGCTGACCGTATCAATCCTTCCAGCTCGTCAGCTAACTCCGGAGGAGGCCTTCTTCAAGGCCACCGGTGGTGAGGAGGTGCAGTCGGTCATGAGCGTTGGTGCCACGTCGCTCGATTGGAAGAAGATCAACGTGCTTCACACCTGTCGCCTCGGCGATATCAATGCTCTGTATGTGATGAAAGCCACCGATGTCGATAAGGTGATGATCGTGGCGGCCGACGATGTCGCTCGCCCGCTACTCGGATGGTTTGATGCCGGCTCTGGCTTCGATGCCTCCGATATCAACCCTACACTTCAGTGGTGGCTCGATACTTATGTGGGCGAGATAGCTGCAGCAGTAGGGGCTGGTGCGGAAGCCTACGATCCGTATGCTTCCGCAGTGTCGGCCGATCTTAAGGACGTGGCTCCTATGATCACTACACGCTGGAATCAGAGTGCGCCCTACAACAATTTGTGTCCGACTATCGACGGCCGAGCCACCTATACCGGATGTGTGGCTACAGCTATGGCTCAGATTGTAAATTTCCACCGCTGGCCGGAGAGATGCACGGGTTTCGCAAGATACTACTGGACCAACGGCGCCGATTCGCTCCGTCTGGATATGACTACCATCGCACCCGACTGGGATAATATGACGGATATTTATAACTCTTCTTCCACTGCAGCTCAGCAGCAGGCTGTGGCTGAGCTGATGAAGGCCTGCGGTTATGCATCGCACATGAACTACGGCACCTCTGCCAGTGGTGCTCTGACGATGAATATGCTTATCGGCCTAATAGACAACTTCGGCTACGCCAAGTCGATAGAATATCTGCCGCGTGATTGCTACGGTCTCGGAGAGTGGGTGGGCATATTGCATAATGAGCTGGTAAACCATCGCCCTGTGTATTACGCAGGACAAGATACGGGTGGACACGCATTCGTGGTCGACGGCTTCCGTTCGCCCGACTATTTCCATATCAACTGGGGCTGGGGCGGAATGAGTGACGGCTACTTCGTGATCACCGCGCTCGATCCCTCTTCGCAAGGTATCGGTGGTAGCTCATCGGGCTACAACTATGGTCAGGAAGCCGTGATCGGTATCCAAAAGGATTATGCCGGGTCAGTGGCGCCTGTCACCCTGCATCTTACCGGCGACTTCAGCACCGTTGCCGATTCCTATACACGCACAGGTTACGTAAGATTCCTCAACGATAAATCATACATATATAATAGTGGCCAAAGCGACATCGAAAATCTGTCGGCAGGCGTTCGTCTCACGGATAAGAGTGACGGAACTGTCACCACGCTTCTCGAATATGGTGGCGGTTACACCCTTCCCGCCGGCTACGCCATCAGTTCTTTTAATATCTTCGCGTCTAATTTCCCTGAGGCGGGCGAATACCTTGTTGAGCCAATTGTTCAGGTCGGCGACGAAATTATGCCTCTCCGCACGCCAGTGGGAGCCTGCAAATCTCTCACTCTCGACGCTTCCGACACTAATCTCAATTTCGCCAAGATAGCCAACACTGCCTCCGTCCGTGCCGTAGATCTTCGCTCCCTATCCCGTATCTATCAGGGTAAGACGCTGTCGCTCGAAGCTACAGTGGAAGGCCTAACAGGCGAATATTACAGTACTATAACTCCTAAAATATATCAAGGTCCTCTGGCGATTGCCGAAGGTACGGCCATGCTTGTAGATATTCCTGCCGGCACATCGCGTCAGGTGAAGTGGACTGTTGATATCTCCGAGCTTCCCGTAGGCCTGTATCAGGTATATATCGCCGACGATGCCAATCATAACATCGGGGGCCCTCTCGGAATAGAGGTAAATGCCGTGCCCGAAGGTACGCCTGACCTCACGCTTGCCGGCATCAATTGCGACGCGACATCAGGCGACGGCACATGGCGTACACCATGGGTAGTTCCGGCCAATCATATCTCGCTCACTGCCATTGTCAACAATGCCGAGGGGTTGTATGACGACTATCTATATGCCTTCGTCTTCCCTTTGTCCGGCGGTATGTCGCTCGCTACACTTGCTGCTGATCGCGTCACTATCGGGCCCGACGATAGTTATCAGTGGATCATTGATTCCGATGTAAGCACTCTTGAGCCCGGTACCGACTATTTCATTCGCCTGTATTGGCGGAAAAACGGCACTCAGACGGCTTTCGGTGACTATTATTATATCACAGCATCCGAATATGCTTCGATCGGCGACGTAGTCACCGATCCCTTCACGATTGCAGTTGATCCGGCCTCATCCACCGTCGTCATATCCGATCTTTCCGGAGTGGTGACCTCCGCTATCGCCTACTCCACGGCGGGCATCGAATTGGGTGCTGTCAGTCGGCATGCGGCGGCCGACACCTTGATATCGCTCGCATTACCTCGCGGTGTAGCCCTCCTCAATATTCGCCTCTCCTCCGGCGCTACCGTACTCCGCAAGATCTCGATTCCCTAAGTATTGTATGTTAATAAGAGTTAAAAATATGTTGTATAACATATTTTTAATTGTCTAATTGATAGGGGAGTCGTGTCAGGATTGGATGAAATGCTGAAGAGGCGGTGTTGCAGGAATGGGAATAAAGGTGTAACTTTGCACCGCTTTTGAGAAAATGCTGTGGCGCGGAGGCGCCGCG
>JAIDTT010000004.1 GCA_029060545.1 Paramuribaculum sp.
CCCTACCTCGATCCCTACCCCGACAGCCCGATGATGCTCATACTGATCAGAGACCACGAAGATCAGATCCTCGATCCTAAGATCATCACCGACACCCGCCACAAGCGACGACGACCATAGCGGTATCGTGCTCCGCCCCTCAGCCCCTGTCAATCAATCGTGCATCGTGAATTATGCATCGTGCATTGGCGGGAATCCCCGCACGAAAAGCGTACAATGACATTTTTCCCATAAATCACATCCGATACATCCGTCACATCCGATTGATGTCGAAGTTCCCTCGGCGACAGGCGCCTGCCTTCTACCGGGCGATTACGCATACCCTCATAATTTTTGTCCCGGCGCTTCGCTTTAGCGAAGCACAAATTTCCAAAATAAATTCCGAAATATTTGCTCATTAAGAATTAAAACGGTAATTTTGTGCGCAATTTTCCCGCAGCAGGCTCCGATAAAGAGTTGCCGGCAATGGCACCGCCTGTGAGGACCTAACCTAATCAACGTATCAATCAACAATGTACGCAATTGTAGAAATTCAGGGACAGCAGTTCAAGGCAGAGCCTCAGAAGTATCTGTATGTCCACTATCTCGGCGATGCCACCAAAGAAGGCGACACAGTAGAATTTGACCGTGTACTCCTCGCTGACGCCGATGGTACTGTAAAGGTAGGCGCGCCCACTGTAGAAGGCGCCAAAGTAGTATGCGAAGTACTGACTCCTCTTGTAAAGGGCGACAAAGTAATCGTATTCAAGAAAAAACGCCGCAAAGGCTATCGCGTGAAAAATGGCCATCGCCAGTATTTCACCAAAGTGTTAATTAAAGAAGTAGTTGCTTAATCCTCAAAAATCTAAATCACAATGGCACATAAAAAAGGTGTAGGTAGTTCGAAGAACGGACGCGAATCCGAAAGCAAACGTCTCGGCGTGAAGATTTTTGGTGGCCAGCATGCCAAGGCCGGCAACATTATCAAGCGTCAGCGTGGCACTGTTCACCATCCCGGTCTCAACGTAGGCATGGGTAAGGATCACACTCTGTTCGCCCTCGTCGACGGTGTAGTAGTATTCACCGAAGGCAAAAACGGTCGCCGCTTCATTAACGTTACTCCCGCAGAAGCGTAAGCTTCATTATCGGAGTATCCAACCCCTAATAAAAGTCTCCGGACATTGCAATCGATGCAATCCGGAGACTTTTCATATCCTGTAGTTTTGCCCTCAGGCCAATATCTGCTCTGCGTGGATCTTGGTCTTGATCTCCTTCGGAGTGAAGATACGTTCGATAGTACCGTCAGGACCTATGATGAAAGTCGTACGCAGCGTACCCATATACTTGCGGCCATACATCGACTTCTCGCCCCACACACCCATCTCCTTCTGCAGGCGCTGGTCGGTATCGGCGATGAGCGGGAAGGGGAGTGAGTTCTTCTCGATAAACTTACGGTGTGAGGCCTCGCTGTCGCTGCTCACGCCTACCACAGCGTAGCCCTTCGCAGCGAGTTCCGATGCATAGTCACGCAACGAGCAAGCTTCGGCCGTACATCCTGATGTATTGTCTTTGGGGTAGAAGTAGAGTATCAGTTTGCGGCCGGCGTAGTCGCTCAGCTTTATTTCCTTACCATCCTGATCGATGCCCAGCAGTTCGGGCGCTTTGTCTCCTATGTTCATAATCTTTATATTTAGTGAATACACAAATATAACAAACTTTTAGTTACTTTTGTCGTATGGACAGCCTTGAATTTGCCGAAAGTATCTACCTTAATCTCCCTTACGAGCCAAATGATCAGCAAGTGAAGCTGATAGCATCGCTTGCGCGGTTTGTGACGGATACTTCGGCCGATCCGCGCGTGTTTCTGCTCAATGGCTATGCCGGTACAGGCAAGACATCGCTCACAGGTGCGCTTGTGCGCACACTCCGTCAGGCTGATATCAAGGTCGTCCTTCTCGCACCCACCGGTCGTGCGGCTAAAGTGTTCGGCGCCTTTGCGCGCTATCCTGCTTCTACAATCCATCGCCGTATCTATCATTCCGATACCGCCGGCGGTATCCTCTCCTACTCCCGGCTCACGGCTGAAAACAGGCTTACCAATGCCGTGTTTATCGTCGATGAGGCTTCGATGATCGGCAATGATACGGATGCCGATGGCCGATCCCTGCTCACAGACCTTATAGAATATGTGTACTCGGGCGAGGGATGCCGCATGATGCTGCTCGGCGATACGGCGCAGTTGCCCCCCGTCGGCCTCACCCGAAGCCCGGCGATGGATCCTGATGTGCTCCGCGCAAGCGGACTTAAGGTATCGCACGCCATTATGACTAAAGTAGTACGTCAGGGCTCCGGCTCCGGCATATTATATAATGCCACGCGCTTGCGCAGGCAGATGCTTGAGGATCCGGTTCCCGCGCCATCGCTCCTGCTCGATCGGTTTGCCGACTGCCGGGCTGTCGACTCGGCTGATCTCGAAGATGCAATCTCCAAATCATATTCCGATCTGCCCGAAGGCGACACGCTGGTGATTACGCGATCCAACAAGCGGGCCGTGCTATTCAACCTCGCCATCCGCTCTCGGATCCTTGGTCGTGAAGAGGAATTGTGTCGCGGTGAGCGTCTCATGGTGGCCAAAAATAATTACCTCTGGAGTGCCAAGGTAAAGACTCTCGACTTCGTCGCCAACGGAGATATGGCTGTCGTAGAGTCGATCCATTCTACTGAAAGTAAATACGGACTACGCTTTGCCGATGTGCACCTGCGCCTCACCGACCGCGATGATATTTCGTTCGACTGCAAGATACTTCTCGATACCCTCACATCCGAGAGCCCTGCGCTCGAAGCGGCTAAAGCCGGTGAACTGTATGCGGCAGCCTTGGCCGATCCTGATCTGTTCAGCCCTACCGCGAGCGACAAAACTCGTATGCGTATCCTTCGCAGTGACCCGTACGTCAATGCGCTTCAGGTCAAGTATGCCTACGCCGTCACTTGTCATAAAGCGCAGGGCGGCCAGTGGCCGAGCGTATTCGTGGATGCCGGCTACATACCGCCCGACAGCTCCTCACTCGACCTGCTCCGATGGTACTATACGGCTCTTACGCGCGCCACAGCCTCTGTTCAGGTCATCAATCCCACCCCGTCGGCCGGCTGAAAAAAGAAAGTTGCAACCGCCGTAGCCGGGATTGCAACCATCCATGGAGAGAAGAAAAATGAAAAATTATTATCAGTGGTATTTCTGCTGTTGATATGTTGTGAGATTATTCGCGGGGTGCGCCATGCTGATGTTTGGGGCCGTGGCCACTCTTATGCTTGCCATTTTTGCCTTGGGGGCGCTGACCATCTTTCTTGTCCTTCTTGCCCTTCATAGGCATCTGCTTCACGTAGAAGTTTTCGAGAAATTGGGTGTACTGCTCGGGGGTGAGTACCTGCTTCACCTGATCCAGATAATTGCGGCGTACATTCTGCATCATAGTGCGGGGGCAAACGGTAGTGTCGGCTTGCTGCTTGGCGGCCTTCATCACCTGACGGGGATTGGGAATAGCCTTTAGCGCTTCAGTCTGCTGATCGGTGAGGTTAAGACCTTCGAAAGGATTGCATAATGCCGAATCTGCACCCTGGCAACGGTCGCGGCGATCATGCTTCTGCTTCTTGCATTTCTTTTTTCCGGGAACCTGACATTCGGTGTTGTTGTCAGGGCGGCCTTCAGGCTTGGCTGCGGATGCGGAAGTAGTCACGGTAAGAACTGCCAGAGCGGCGAGTGCTATTGAAAAAATTTGTTTCTTCATAATCTGATGTGGGTTTGTAGGTTATTAATTGATTTTTTGTGTTTCGTTATTGATATGACATCTCAACCTTCGGGAAGTTTATTCCGTATAAGTGAGTTTTAGGATATTTTATAACATTAGTGAAAATATTCTAATTAAATTTGTATCTGTCAATAACCCTACACCCATGAACCGAATCATTATCACTCTGGCCGCTGTGCTCATATCGCTGAGCTGCGCCGCCGCCCCATCTGATCCCACTGAGAATCTGTTGCCTAAGCCCACGTCCGTCACTCCCGGTAAAGGCTCTTACAAACTCCCCGCCACACCTCTGAAAGTAAAGGTGTCGGGGCCTGATGCCGCTGCGCTCGACACCCTGCTTGCCTCCTACGGCTTTCAGCCTGTGACCAAAGGTAAAGCCGATGTTACTGTCTCGTATGGCTCCACCGATTCCGAGGCATATACCCTAAAGGTGACTTCGCGTGGTCTTGAGATCAAAAGCGAAGGTGCTCCCGGCGCTTTCTACGGAGTGCAGACTTTGCGTCAGATGCTCGATAGCGGTCTCGATTCCTGGCCTTGCATGGTCATCTCCGACGCTCCGCGTTTCCCATACCGAGGTGTGATGTTCGACGTAAGCCGCCATTTCCGCACTGTCGACTTTATCAAAAAGCAGATCGATGCTATGACACGATTAAAGATGAACAATCTCCATCTCCACTTCACCGACGCCGCCGGTTGGCGTATGCCCGTCGAAAGCTACCCTAAACTCAACACTCAGGCTGCTTGGCGTCCGCAGACCAAATGGAGCGATTGGGTTGCCGCCGGCACTCCTTATGCTACAGAAGGGCAGCCCGGCATATACGGCGGCTACTATACGAAGGATGAACTTCACGACCTCATAGACTACGCCGCGGCGCGTCATATCCGCATCATCCCCGAGATCGAGATGCCAGGCCACAGCGAGGAAGTTGTAGCAGCCTATCCCGAAGTCTCATGCTCCGGTATCGGTTCCGACCTATGCCCGGGAAAGGAAGCTACATTCACCATGCTGCAGGCCATCCTCGATGAAGTGATTGACATCTTCCCCTCCGAACTCATCCATATCGGTGGCGACGAAGCTTCGAAATCGGCTTGGCATACCTGTCCCGATTGTCAGCGGCGTATGCAGGAAGAAGGACTTTCCGATGTCGACGAACTCCAGAGCTATCTTATCAAGCGCATCGAACGCTATGTCAACTCCAAGGGCCGACGCATCGTAGGCTGGGATGAAATTCTTGAAGGTGGCGTTGCTCCCGATGCCACGGTGATGTCGTGGCGCGGAGTCAAAGGCGGACATCAGGCTATGGCCGAGGGGCACGACGTAGTTATGACCCCCGTAGGCTATTGCTATATCGACTATTGTCAGGATGCTCCCTTCACCCAGCCCGTATCGATCGGCGGATACACACCTCTTGGTCGCGTATACTCCTTTGAGCCGGCCGACTCCACGCTCTCCGATGCTCAGCTCTCGCACCTTCTCGGTGTGCAGGCCAATCTCTGGACCGAGCAAGTCACTACCGACGAACACGCAGAGTATATGTACTACCCCCGCACCTATGCCATCGCCGAGATAGGCTGGAGCCCCGCTGCTAAGGATTACGACGATTTCCACCGTCGCGCTCTGGTGATGAACTCTCTGCTCGACTCGCTCGGATATCATGTGTTCGACCTGGCCAACGAGTATGGCGAGCGCCCCGAGAGTCTTACTCCCGTGACCCACCTCGCCCTCGGTGCCCCCGTCACCTACGCTACGCCCTATAATTCCAAATACCCCGCGCAGGGAGCTACCACGCTCACCGACGGCATCCTCGGTGGCTGGACTTATGGCGACAACCGTTGGCAGGGCTGGCTCACCGACATCGATCTTACGGTAGATCTCGGTCGTGTGCAGCCTCTACACATGCTCAGTGCCGCCTTCATGCACTCGCCCGGAGCGTGGGTACATCTTCCCAAGAATGTTGTCTACGAAGTCAGCACCGATGGCGTCAACTTCGAGAAAGCAGGGGAGGCCTGGTGCGACGTCGCCGACGACTACCAGTCGATCATGATGAAACCATACACAGTGCCCGTCGATACAGAAGCCCGCTACGTGCGTCTGCGCGCTAAGGCAAACGATCGTCCCGGTGCATGGCTCTTCCTCGATGAAATCATTGTCAACTGATTGCGCCGGTAGCGGAAAATAATTAAGGAAAAATTTCCGTAGTCATACCGATAATTGTAAATTTGTAGAAAATTGAAATCACTATTCCCCAACAATTCAAGAATATGAAAAAACATAACTTCTACGCCGGCCCGTCGATACTGCCCCAGTACACGATACGCAATACGGCCGATGCTATCCTCAACTTTGCCGACACAGGCCTCTCTGTACTTGAAGTGAGCCACCGCAGCAAAGAATTTCAGGCTGTGATCGACGAGGCGATGGCTCTCGTCAAGGAGCTCCTCGAAGTGCCCGAAGGCTATAGCGTGCTCTTCCTCGGTGGTGGTGCATCGATGCAGTTCTGCATGGTACCCTATAACCTGCTCGGTCGCAAAGCATCCTACCTCGACACCGGCACTTGGGCATCCAACGCCATCAAGGAAGCCCGCCTCTTTGGCGAAGTCGACGTGGTAGCTTCTTCGCGCGAAGCCAACTACACATACATCCCCAAGGACTACACCGTAGCTCCCGATTCCGATTACTTCCACTTCACCACCAACAATACTATCTACGGCACTGAGATGCGCTACGATCCCACTCTCCCCGTACGCCTCGTTGCCGATATGTCGAGTGATATCTTCTCTCGCCCCGTCGACGTATCCAAATACGATATCATCTACGCCGGCGCGCAGAAGAATCTCGCCCCTGCCGGTGTCACCCTCGTGATCGTGCGCGACGAAGCTCTCGGCCACGTTGACCGTGCCATCCCCACCATGCTCGACTATCGCACCCACATCAAGAAGGGCTCCATGTTCAATACACCTCCCGTATTGCCCATCTTCTCCGCCCTTCAGACACTACGATACTATAAGGAACTCGGCGGTCTCCGCGCTATCGAGAAGATGGATCTTGACAAAGCATCCGTACTCTACGACGCCATCGATTCATCCCGTATGTTCCAAGGCACCGTCACCGATCCCGCCGACCGCTCCATTATGAACGTCTGCTTCGTGATGACTCCCGAATATAAGGAACTAGAGAAAGACTTCGTTGACTTCGCCGCCACCAAAGGCATCGTCGGCATCAAGGGTCACCGCTCCGTAGGAGGCTTCCGTGCATCGCTCTACAACGCTATGCCCATCGAAAGCGTCCGTGTGCTCGTTGACGCAATGAAAGAATTTGAATCCAAGCATTGATCGCCATGAACGTACTTGTAGCTACCGAAAAACCCTTCTCAAAAGAAGCTGTTGAGGCCATCCGCAGCGAAGTAGAGCAGGCGGGTCACACCCTCACACTTCTGGAGCGTTACACCGACCGTCAGCAACTCCTCGATGCAGCCGCTAAGGCCGACGCCATGATCATCCGTTCCGACAAAGTTAAAGCCGACGTGTTCGAGGCCGCTCCCGGCCTGAAGATCGTAGTGCGCGCAGGCGCCGGCTACGACAATGTCGACCTCGAAGCCGCCACTAAAGCAGGTGTAGTGGTTGAGAACACACCCGGCCAGAACTCCAACGCCGTAGCCGAACTCGTATTCGGTATGGCCGTGATGGCTCTGCGCAATATGTACGACGCCTCCACCGGCACAGAGCTCCGTGGACGTCGCCTCGGCATCCACGCCTTCGGTCAGGTAGGTCGTTGCGTTGCCCGCATAGCCAAAGGCTTTGGTATGGAAGTCAGCGCCCTCGATCCCTTCTGTCCCGACAGCGTCATCGAAGAAGCAGGCGTGAAGCCCGTTCACAGTGTTGAGGAGCTATATTCCTCCAACGACGTAGTCAGCCTCCACATCCCTGCCACCCCCGAGACCATCCGCTCCGTAGGCTACGACCTCATCACAGCCATGCCCAAAGGTGCACTCCTTGTCAACACCGCCCGTAAGGAAGTGATCGATGAAGACGGCCTCGCCAAAGCTCTTGCCGATCGCACCGACATCAAGTATGTGGCCGATGTAGCCCCCGACAGCGCCTCCGAGCTCAAGGCTCTCTATCCCGCCCGCGTATTCTTCACCCCCAAGAAAATGGGAGCGCAGACCGCAGAGGCTAACGCCGGCGCCGGCATCGCCGCTGCCCGTCAGATAGTAGCCTTCTTCGCCGACGGCACCCGTCAGCATCAGGTCAACAAGTAATGGACGCGGTCGTCGAGGCGTGCCGCTTTGATATACAGCCCCTTCGCTATCGAATTCACGCGATAGCGAAGGGGTTACGATATAGTTGACAGAAAAAATCCTCATTGAAAATTTGCAGGGGAAATAGAAAAGCCGTAAATTTGTCCTCACAAAGCCCAGGTGGCGGAATGGTAGACGCGCTCGTTTCAGGTGCGAGTGCTGCGAGGCGTGCAGGTTCGAGTCCTGTTCTGGGCACAATATCAGCGAGTTAACAATTTGAATTCAAAGAGGTTAGCTCGCTGATTTTAATTTCAACTGGCAAATTATTGACCCGCAAATACTTAAATTTGGTTAGTAGATATGGGGCAGTAGATATTTCCGGATCAGTCGGTTTGTAAACTACAACTATATCAAATGTAAAATGAACGAAAATCAAAACTCATTACAAAATATCAATGACTTTGATCCTTCTGAATTAAATTTGGATGATTTGGAAGCAAGTCTTGATGCAGATATGGAAAATTCGCTAGCCGATTTAGAACTGCTAAAAGAAGACAGAGAGAAAATTGGAAATCCCGATTCCCTTAGCGAAACAGTTATGAATGTGGTTTGGGAACAATTCGTTAATCAGGTGGGAGTCGTTGCAGGAGAGGAATTTATAAGAGAAAATCGAGGCCTAACACTAGACCTTCGGAATTCTGCGCATATTCAGACCACAGATAATTTTGAAAAAGGGAAAATTGCATCGCATAATCATCAAATAGACTATCAAGAGCGCTATGATAATTGGCAACCAAAATTAGCGCATGATGAGAATGGTGAGGTAATCACATATACTGATAGAAGTGGAAAACCAAAGGCTCGTCTTGCTGGCTCCCACGTACGAAAGCCTTTTGATGATGGACGTCCCACTGGCTCAGTAGAAAAAGGTACTGATATGGATCATACGATTTCTGCAGCAGAAATAATCCGCGATCCACAAGCTAATGCCCATCTTTCAGAAATAGAACAAATAGATTTTGCTAATAGTGATGCCAATCTAAATGAGATGAATTCAAGTCATAATCGTTCAAAGAGCGATATGGCTATGTCGGAGTGGTTGGATAATCCGAATAAAAATGGGCAAAAACCTGATGAGATCTTCGATGATTTAGATGAGCATCAGAAGTCGTCATATAGAAAAAAAGATGCAGAAGCAAGAGAAGAATACGATCGCGTTAAACATGAAGCAGAGCAACGATCTGTACAGACCGGTAAACAGTCTCAGCGACAAGAGGCGATTCAGATGGGAAAGAAGGCTCTTCAGGGAATTGCTATGACCCTACTAGCGGCACTCATAAAAGAGATTTTTCAGAAATTTGCTGTGTGGCTTAAATCAAAACAGAAAGATCTGTCTTCTTTCCTTATGAAGGTAAAAGAAGCCATTAATAAGTTTGTTAACAATCTTAGGCAGCATCTTAAGATGGCGGTACAATCGGCCGTAGGTGCAATCGCAACAATGATCTTTGGTCCTATTGTAAGAACTCTTCAAAAAGCGTGGACTTTCTTAAAGCAAGGATATAAATCCTTTAAAGAGGCAATAGATTATATTAAGAGTCCGGAAAATAAAAAGAAACCATTCAGCATCCTGATGATGGAGGTCGGAAAGATTATTGTTATCGGACTTGCAGCTGCTGGCTCGTTAGTTTTAGGCGAGGTAATTGAGAAAGCTCTCAGTTCAACTGGTTTTAGTACTTTTCCTATTCCGGGAATAGGAAGTCTAGCAAGTATATTGGGGATATTTATTGGAGCATTAGTTTCTGGAATTATTGGAGCTATAGCCCTTAACATGATCGATAGACAGATAGCCAAGCAACAAAAATCTATCACTACTGGGAAAATTATCGACGCCGGAAATAAAATTCTCAGTCTCCAAGATCGGAAGATTAATGTTTCTAGTGTGCAATTAAAAGAACAGAAAGTTCAAACAGGTAATTTCATAGTTGCTCGACACGTGCAAGCCGCAGATATGATTGATGCTAGTGTTCAAGCAATTAAAGATGATTTAAATACTATCATAGAAAATGGAGAGCAAGTATCATCAGATAATTCTTCATTAATAAGTAAAGCTAACGATGATAATAGAGACGAGATAAATTCGATATAGTAAAAGCTTATTCATACTAAAGTTTTGGTCAATAAATTAGTAAGATATGAAATTTGACAGTAAAGAAAAATTTACATATTGGTTCAAGATTGAAATAAATAAGTATGTTGATGACTCAAAAGGTTGGGCTTCACCAAACGAATATGAATTTGGAGCTAAAAAAATGCTCCGTAAGCTGTCGTCGAATATTGTTATACCAGAACCTTATGGGAATGGTGGCTGGAAGAGTCTGAATAAGTATGGAGAACAAATATGGGAAGCGAATTATGCGATATTAAAAGAAGTAGATATCAATAGCTCTGAAAATAATATTGAAGCTCTCCGTCATAATTTTGATACATCTCTTAAAAAAATTGAGAAATTTTCTCAAGAAGTCCCCTCTATACCCTTATTTGAGAGGTTTAAGCAAGATTTTTGGTTGCTGTTTGACTATAATGTCACTGGAAAAGAAATGAACAAATATTCTGAGAAACTTCAGGGTATCTTCCGAGAACAGAATAGTGTAATTATAAAAATAATAGAGGAATTTCGTCAAATTTATAATACTTTCGATTATTTGGACCGAGAGTATCTGATTGGTATTGTTCAAACTGCTAATGCTGCAAAAATCGCAAGTGAGGGCGCAAAACTGGCAAGTGACCAAGCTAAAAAGGCGGCAGAAAGGGCTGAAAAAAATGAGGAGAATCTAAAAAAGGATGTGGACAACTTGAAGGTACTAGTTCAAAAAGTTAAAATAATAAAAGATGATGTTTCGAAATTAAAAGAGCAAGAAAATGTTCAAGCTTCTAAGCTAGGTACACTTGAGGGTAATATCGCATCCGTAAATGCTTTAAAGGATAGAGTAACAGTCCTGGAGAAGAGCGATTCAAAGATTAATAACCAAAATAAAGCGTTTGAGAATAGACTCGCAAAACTTGAGAATACATCAGTGTGTAAATCTCAGGTTGATAGCATAGAAAAAAAAATCAGTAGTTTAGAGCAACAAGTAACAAAAAATTCTAGTTGTAATGAACCCAGCCCTAAGTTATCAGAGGAATCCAATGAAAGGGAGGCATCTTTAGATAGGAAAATTATTTGGGCCTACATAATGGGAGGCGTTAGCTTGATAATCTCAATTCTCTCTTTCTTTTTAGGATGAGCAATACTATCATTGAAAATTTATTGCAAAGTATTTCATATTTGGATGCATTCTCCGGCATGAATGGAGAGTTGTCGTCTAAGGGAACTGAGATGACTAAAAAACCAAATAATGATAGCATCCTAGCATTTATTAAATGCATGGGAATCTCTCGAAAGAAGGTAGAAGAGAAAGAAGAGACTTCTGTAATATTTGGTAACCTGTATAAGTCTTTTCTACCATTCTTAGGAAGAGTAAAATTTAATGAATTGGTGGAAGATCTTAATCCACGCGAAGATATACATGAAAATTTTGATGAACTCTATACTCGTCTTAATTCTCTAGTGGGCCTTCAGGATGTCAAGAATGCCGTTAATGACTTAATGGCGTACCATAAAGTCCAAAAGCTTCGTTTACAGTCTGGGTTAAAAACACCTGATCGTACACTTCATCTAGCATTTCTCGGGAATCCGGGTACGGGAAAAACTACTGTTGCGAGAATAGTAGGTAAAATGTATAAGGAATTGGGACTTCTAAGTAAAGGGCATTTTATAGAAGTTTCTCGTACGGATTTAATAGCTGGATATCAGGGGCAAACTGCTCTTAAAGTAAAGGGAGTTATCGAGAAGGCAAAAGGTGGAGTTCTATTTATAGATGAAGCTTATAGTCTAACGGAAAATGATCACTCGGATTCTTATGGAAGGGAGTGCCTGACAGAGTTAACAAAAGCTCTTGAAGATTATCGTCAGGATTTAGTAGTTATTGTTGCCGGATATACAGACTTGATGGAAGCATTCTTTGATTCTAATCCAGGATTAAAATCTCGATTCAATACTTTCATAGAATTTGAGGATTATTCTCCAGAAGAACTTACAGATATCTTTATCTGTATGTGTGAAAAAGATGACTACACACTACCCGAAGAATGTAGTGAAGAAATTCTAAATCTGATTATGTCAGAAGTTAATAAAGGATTTGAGAAATTTGCAAACGGAAGATTTGTAAGGAATTTATACGAAGATGTCGTTATGAATCATGCGAGACGAATAAACTTATCGGATAATCTAACACTAGAAGCTCTTAGACTTCTGACGTCGGAAGATTTACCTAAAATTAACGGAAACATTTATGAACGATAACCAATGTTCTCGGCGTTCCAACTACGACAGTCTTTATACGACGATATGTGTTACACAATCATTTTTGAGAATCAAATCGGGATAAGAACCGCAATAAAGAATTGAATCGGCAGCTTGAAAAAGTTGCCGATTCGTTTAGTAATATCTTTGATAATTAGTAATTTAATAGTGGCAAATAATAAATACTACATCATGATTACCGAGAGTAAAGTTTCTGAGATTTTCTGTATTGTGGATGATTTCTGAAAGGATTTTGAAAATGCTCTTGCCTCCTCTCCGTGTGCACCCAAGCGACGTAGAAAACGCATGATGACCGATTCCGAGGTGATAACTATCCTGATCTGTTTTCACTTCAACACCTACCGGAACTTCAAGCATTATTATCTGTCATGTGTATGCGGTCAAATGTAGTGCAGCTCGTACATTCCCACCATCGGAGCGTGCATAACTTTCTCGACTTCGAGGTTCCCCGGTCAAACGGTCAGCTCGTACTCTGGCACTAATTGCTACCTGATGAATAATAAATCAGGCGACTCTAATTTGGCCGCCCGATTTAGTGTGTCCGTATAGTATACGGGGCCTATATGATGTTCTTATCCCGGCCTCGCGTTAATAGAATAACAGGCGTGAATGACGGTTTATCAGTCGAGTTCGGGATATTTTGAATATCTTTGCTGATAAATTCATATAATCGTATTATTCATGATCCTCCAATGTGCTGTACTGTTTGCGTTTCTCGCGCTGGGCGAATTGATTGTCTATCTCACTCATATCCCGGTGCCGTCGAGTATCATCGGTATGCTGCTGCTCGCTGCCGCTCTCAAAATGCGCGCGGTGAGGCTGGCCTGGGTCGAGAAGGCGGCCGATTTTCTGGTAAATAATCTTGGATTTTTCTTTGTACCGGCCGGTGTGGGGGTGATGCGCTGTCTCGGACTTATTTCCGGACAGTGGCTCCCGATCGTATGCGCTACCGTGGTCAGCACTTTTCTGATCATCGCCGTTACGGGCTGGGTGCATCAGCTTGTCCGCCGCTCTATATCCCATCATCACCATAGGCCTTCCGGCGATGCGTGAGTGTGCCATAAAGCAAACGATACAAATCTACTCACGGTAATGACATTTCTTGAAAATAAATATTTCCTCATAGCGCTCACGTTTGCCGTATTTCTGGGCTCTAAGCTCCTGCAGCGACGCACCGGTATGGCTCTGCTCAATCCGATTCTCTTGTCCATAATCATACTCATTGCCATTCTTATGGGGTGTGGTGTCGACTATGATACGTACTCTGCCGGAGGCGAATATATCGAATTCTGGCTCAAACCGGCCGTGGTGGCACTCGGCGTACCGCTCTACCGGCAGCTTGAAAATATCCGCAAACAGATGCTCCCGCTCCTGCTCGCCGAGATAGCGGGATGCGTGGTAGGCTTAGTGTCTGTGGTAGTGGTGGCCGAACTGTTCGGCGCTACGCGTGAGGTAGTGATCTCGCTTGCTCCCAAAGCTGTGACTACTCCTATTGCGATCGAAATTTCGGCAGCGATGGGTGGCATACCGCCATTGACGGCAGCCGTGGTGGTCGTCACCGGTATCTTCGGCGGTATGGCCGGCTTCCGTATGGTCAGGATGAGCCATATCAAGAGCCCGATTGCCGGCGGACTATCCATCGGCACCGCCTCTCACGCCGTCGGTACCGCTTCGGCTATGGAGCGTGGCGAGCGCTACGGAGCCTTCTCGTCGCTCGGCCTTACGCTCAACGGCCTTTTCACAGCTCTTCTTTCGCCCCTCATTCTCGAGCTGCTCGGCTACGCGGTGTAGCGCAATGTGTGGCAATCTGTCAAGCGAGCAGGGGAGCGGGTGGGTCACGGTCGATGGCAGCGTCCGCAGTCGGAGCAGCCGTTGCAAGTCATTCGTGAGCCACACATGGCGCAGTGTTCACGATACTTCGGCTCATACCACTCCATAGCCTCATCGCCGAATATCGTGTCGGCACATCGCCGCAGATCAAATTTCGGCTTGCCGTTGTAGTGGCTTAGTCCTGACCGCAGCGCCTGGCGGCTCTGCACCTCTTTCGACGGAATGCAGTACGTCCGCCCGTCTTTCACAAACACGCTGCCCGTCTCAATGAAATTGAACGTCACATCCGCTTCGCGACATTGATGCGACAGCTCCGCCACCCACTCGTAGTGGCACGGCCGTGAGCCGTCGTAATTCTCACCGCCGCACAGTACTTCTTCGATTTGTCCCAATGCCAGATAGCGCGATGCATCAATGGCGCCGATCAGAGGAGCGGCCATAAACCCCTTGTGTCGGGCCGGTACATCGAGCAACAGCGGCAGGCGTGCGTCGGCGTTGCGCTGATTCTCACACGTTACCGACAGCATCACGTTACGATACCCCTCGCCCCAGTCCGGCGGCAGACAGTCCTTTATCCTGTGGGCTCGCTTCGTGAGAATGCGAAACGCGATGTCGGAGCGCGTGCGCATCATCGCCCACACCTCCGGGCGCCACGCATCGGCCTCCTCCACGAAGAAGTCGGTCGACAGCCCCACATAGAGCTGCATCCCCGGGCGCAGCTTATAGTTGCCGCGGCGGTCGCGTCTTACAGGCAGATTGAAATTGGCCGTACGGGTCACGATCGAAGTGTCCACACCCCGCTTGCTATCGAGAAAATACATATAGCAATGCTCGCATCCCTCGCTGATCTTGTGGCAGCCGTGCCACGGATTCCATATTATCATCGGCTGGGGTTTATCGCGGGGCTACTCCTCCCAGGTGTAGCCGCAGTCGCGGCACGTGATCTCGGTGCGGTTGTAGCCGAGAAATCCGGCGAGGAATCCGTTCTCGCCAAAAAACATATTGCCGATAAAGGCGTTACGGAAGCTGAACCCTCGTTTTTTATGAAATAGATGTATGCCACCACAATAGGGGCAGCGCAATGGCTGGTCGTCGTACATAGCTGTAGTGCTTAAGTTCGTTAGGTCGGTACTACTATGCAATATTACGAAAAATTTCCGGATCCGGCAATGGTGCGGTCGGTGCTCGGCCACAACCCGGCCGGCGGTGAACCGGCGGGTGTGGGAGCCTCGGCAGGAGTCGTAAGATAGATTTAGTAATTTCCGACTACCATTCATCTCATTCGATCCGTGGGGGCAATGGGGGCGGCAGCGTGCCGCGAGTGTCTCCAGGCTGTTTGTTTATACAACTCCTTCTGTTGATCTGGATACAAAATTACTCCCGTCCACACACCTGCGCAATACCCTAAATTAATGATAAAATTCCGCCGGCGGTGGCGCAGGCCGCCATCGTACCGGCCGGACAGTCGCCGATAATCATTAATTTGCAGTATTGTATAGTTTCGCTCCTCGTATTACCTTTGTATGGGCTAAAACAGACAGGCCCGATCAATTATCATGATAGACAAACAAAGAGGATACCTGCCCACCAACACCATGCGCGAGCTCATACGCGACAACGCGATGCTGCTCCCTGCCATCAGCCGCTTCGACATCGCATTCGGATTCGGCGACAGCCCTGTAGCCACCGTCTGCCGCGACAGCGGCGTCGACACCGATACATTCCTGTCGGTGTGTAATCTTCTCAGCGGATATCCCTTCTCGTCCGACTCCATCTCGCTTCATTCGCTGATGGGCTATCTCAAGCACGCCCACACTTCGTTTCTCGACGTCGCATTCCCGAAGATACGCCACCATCTGATCGATGCCATCAACACCGGCGGCGCCGATGAGGTGTCGCTCCTGCTGATGAAGTTCTACGACGATTACGTGGCTGAGGTGAAGCGCCACATGGACCACGAAAACGACGTGATATTTCAATACGTAGAGCGTCTGCTCGCTCACGAGATCAACGAAGACTTCAGTATCAGCGCCTACTCAGTCAACCATGGTCACATGGCCGAGAAGCTCAACGAGCTCAAGGATATCTTCATCTACCACTACAAGCAGAAGGAGAACACGCGGCTCAGCGCAGTGCTCTTCGATATCATCATCTGCGAGCGCGATATGATGTCGCACTTCGATGTCGAAAACCGCCTCTTCATCCCCGCCGTAGAGCGCCTCGAGAGCAACCTGCGCTCCCTGCTGCGCACACCCTCCGGCTTTGCCGGTGAAGAAGGCGACGAAGCTGACAGCCAGCTATCCGTGTTGAGCGAGCGCGAGAAAGACATCATACGCGCCGTGGCCTGCGGTAAAGCCAATAAAGAGATAGCCGACCAGCTATGTATCTCCGTTCACACCGTAGCCACACACCGGCGCAACATAAGCACCAAGCTTGGCATCCATACCTCGGCCGGCCTCGTTATCTTCGCCATCATCAATCATCTCGTCGACGTCAACGACGTAAAGCCTATCTGATCGCCGATGCCCCGCATCACGATACAGCCTATGACTGCCGCCGAATATCGCGACGGCGCCCGGCTTCTCACCATATCCTATAGCTTTGCCGCGACACTCTTCGGCGACATCCTCATCGCATCAACCCTGCGCGGTGTGTGTGCGCTTATCTTTGCCGACGACCGAGCCGAATCACTCCGCACCCTACGCGCCGATTATCCCCGCGCCCGCTTCGTAGAGCAGACCACCGACCATCATGATGCAGCCCTGCAGGCCATCGGCGGCGCGTCGGTCGACGTATCACTGCATCTTCGCGCCACACCCTTTCAGCTCGCCGTATGGCAAGCATTGCTCACGATTCAGAGCGGCAGCACAGCCACATACCGGCAGATCGCCGTGCAGATAGGCCGCCCCAGAGCATCGCGCGCCGTAGGCAACGCCGTCGGGCAAAACCCCGTAGCCATCCTGATACCATGCCACCGAGTAGTCCGCGCCGACCATACCATCGGCGGCTACCGCTGGACCGCATCCCGCAAGCGCACCCTCCTCCTCTCCGAATCCGGGGAGGGGATAAAATGAGAGCATCGGCGAGTAGCCGATGCTCCGCAAATATCTAAGGAGGAAGCCCGCGCACGCTTTAAGGCTCGCCTCGGAAAATGATCAGTTTACCCCCAGGGGGTTCCGTACCATGTGCCGGGCTCGAACTTTCCGAAAATAATACGAGGCAACGCCCAAATGCAAAATATTATAAAATAAACCAGAAAGAGGCACAAGAGCACAGTAGCTATGGGGTTGAACTCATAGAGAGCGCATAATAATTTCCAAGTAGCACTCCAAAAAGAATCATCTGAATTAATAACCGTCAGTAGCATAGTCGTAATTTTTAATTCGACTGCAAAATATAAAATTATTTCTCAACAAGCAAATTTTTAACTTTTTAATGCCTACGTTATCACTACATGGCTCAGGTTGAGACACAGCTGCCACGGTGATGCATGAGCGTATGGGCGCTACTGATAAGGATATTCAGGCGAAACAAGCTATTATAGTCAGGAGAAAACACAACTTTTTCATAACCTGTAATCAATTGAATATGTCGGAGATGATGATTAGCGGAAGGGGGCGAGAAGAGTGGCCATTTTGGCGGCGATCTCGGCCGTGGCGGGATTGCCGATGCTTCCGAGGTGCGTATGGTGTACTTCGCGGTTGGGCTTGAATGTACCCTGCTGCACCTCCATTCCTACCTTGCGGTATGCGTCGCGGAAGGGAACTCCCGAGGCTACCAGACGGTTCACTTCCTCTACGGTGAAGATATAGTCGTAGCGCGGATCGTCGAGGATTCCGGACTTCACGGTGATATGCCGCAGCATAAACTCTGCCATCTCGAGCGACTCTACCATTGAGGTCGTGGCCGGGAAGATAATGTCTTTCATCAGCTGCAGATCGCGGTTATAGCCAAGCGGAAGGTTGGCCGTAAGCACGGTGAGTTCGTTGGGCACCGATTGCAGGCGGTTGCATTTGCCGCGCATTATCTCCCACACGTCGGGATTCTTCTTGTGGGGCATGATACTCGATCCGGTGGTGAGCTCATCGGGGAAGGTGACGAAGCCGTAGTTGGGGCACATCCACATACATAGATCCATAGCCATGTGCCCCAGAGTCGATGCAATGGCGGCGATGGCCGACGCTACGGCGCGCTCTGTCTTGCCGCGGCTCATCTGCGCGGCCACTACATTGTAGTGCGGACGGTCGAAGCCGAGCAGATGTGTGGTCATTTCGCGGTCAAGCGGGAATGATGATCCGTAGCCGGCAGCCGATCCGAGCGGATTCTGGTTGGCTATGCGGTATGCGGCGAGCAGCAGCTGCATATCGTCGGTGAGGCTTTCGGCATACGCGCCAAACCACAGACCGAACGACGACGGCATCGCCACCTGCAGATGTGTGTAGCCCGGCATCAGTTTGTCCTTGTGCTCTTCCGACAGAGCAATGAGGCGGTCAAACAGTCGACCGGTGGCATCTGCTATGCGGCGCAGTTCGTCGCGGAAGAAGAGTTTGAGATCCACGAGCACCTGATCGTTGCGCGAGCGGCCCGAGTGTATCTTCTTGCCTATGTCACCGAGGCGCTCGGTGAGCAGAAATTCCACCTGCGAGTGCACATCCTCCACGCCGGGCTCTATCGTGAATCGTCCGGCCTCGATATCGGCGGCGATGTCGTCGAGGGCGGGAAGCAGAGTGTCGAGCTCCTCGCGTGTGAGCAGGCCGATGCTTTCGAGCATCGTGATGTGGGCACGCGAACCCTCCACGTCGTAGCGTGCAAGGCGTAGATCGAGCTCGCGGTCTTGGCCTACGGTATATTTCTCAATAAGTTGGTCGGGCTCGAAGCCTTTGTTCCATAATTGTTTAGCCATTGTCGGATAGGTGTTTGACCAGTTGGTCCAATAGTTTGGGATAAGTCAGCAGAGCGCTGTTGAGTTCGGATAAGAGTATATATTCGTCGGCCGAGTGAGAGCGGCTTGAGTCACCGGGGCCGATCTTAAGCGATGGTATGCCGTGGAGCAGAGCCATATCGGAAGTCGTAGGAGATACGAATGGTTTCAGCCCGAGATCTGTTGCCGCCTTCACGAGCGGATGGCTTTCGGCGATGGCCGATGCCTGAATGTGGGTTGAGCGGGGAGTGAGAGTGGAGTAGTCGACGGCTTGTCGCAGCATCTCGACAGTCTGCTCGTTGGTGTAGGCGTCGGTGGTGCGCACGTCGACCACATACTTGCATAGCGCCGGCACTACGTTGTGTTGCGTCCCGGCCTCTATCATGGTCACACTCACCTTTATCTGACCGAGCAATTTGCTGCAGCGGCCGGGGCTCCAGCGACGCAGGCGCTCGATGTCAGCGATAGCACGGTAGATTGCATTTACGCCCTCATTGCGCGCCGCGTGACCGGCTTTGCCTTCCACTACACCGTCGAGCACCAGCAGGCCGCGTTCGCCTACGGCAGGCACCATACCGGTAGGTTCGCCCACTATCGCCATATCGGGGCGCATGCCGCGTTCCGTAAGGCAGGGGAGCATGGCCCGCATTCCCTCAGGGGCCATTACCTCCTCGGCTGCGGTAAGAGCCAGCACGATGTTGAAAGGCAGATCCGTGCGGGAGCAAAAATCTACAAACGTACACGCCAGCGCCACACACGAGCCTCCGGCATCGTTGCTCCCGAGGCCATAGAGGCAGTCGCCTTCTATCGTTGGCTCGTATGGGTCGCGCGTATAGGCGGGCGACGGCTTCACCGTGTCGTGATGGGAGTTGAGCAGCAGTGTGGGGCGTGCTGGGTCGAACCCGGGTGCCACGGCGAATACATTGTTGTGAAGCCTCTCCACGCCCTTTATCCCCGAATCGGCGAGCCACTGCTGAAGGATATCGGCCGTAGCATCCTCCGAGCGTGATGGCGACGGCGTGGCGATGAGTCGGCGCAGCAGATCTATCGCACGGTCGAGTTGCGGGCTAATGGGTGAGGTCATATACGAGTGCGGATTATGGTGCCGGTGTCGGAGCAGAGAGCGGTGGAGGCGCAGATGCGCACCTCTGCTACGCCCTCGCGTGCGCATTCAAGGGCATTATGTATCTTTGGTATCATACCCTTGGCCACTATACCACGGGCTTTGAGATCTTCAAAGGTGTCGGGGGTGACGAGCGGGATCACCGATCCCGGGTCGTCGATATCGGCCATCACGCCCGGTAGCTCGAAGCAATAGGTGAGACGTGTGGGCGCGATGCGCGAAGCTCCGAGTGCCACGGCTGCGGCCACGGAGTCGGCGTTGCAGTTGAGTAGGTTGCCCTCGGTGTCGTGGCAGATGGCGCAGACGGTCGGCACAATGTCACTATGAAGCAGAGTGTTGAGTAGCTCTGTGTTCACGTTCGTGGGATCAATATCTCCTACGAATCCGTAGTCGATCGGATTAGCCGGACGCCGGGTGGCCGGGATGAGATTGCCGTCGGCGCCGGTCAGTCCCAGAGCGTCGCATTCAAGCGATTGCAGCATAGCCACGATGCGTTTGTTGATCAGACCGGCATACACCATAGTTACGATGCGCAGGGTATCGCCGTCGGTCACGCGTCGGCCCTCTATCATCGTGGTCTCGATACCGAGTTCGCTACTCATGCGCGTGGCCTCTTTGCCTCCGCCATGCACGAGTATCTTCATTCCCGGCATCGAGGCAAACTCCTTGAGAAATGCTTTCAGCGCCTGCGGATCATCGACCACATTTCCGCCTATCTTCACTACATTGATCATAGCGCCTTAAGCATTCGCATCAGTACGGTCTGTGCGGAGATCTCACGGTTGGCCGCTTCCGGTATCACGAGGCTGCGGTCGGATTCTATCACGTCGTCGGTCACGATCATATTGCGGCGCACGGGCAGGCAGTGCATGAAGTAGCCGTCGTCGGTCAATGCCATCTTCCGCGAGTCGATAGTCCAGCTGCGGTCGGTCGACAATACTTTGCCGTAGTCGGGATCGGCGTAAGCCGACCAGTTTTTGGCATACACGAAGTCAGCGCCGGCCAGAGCTTTATCCTGATCATATTCGATTGTGGCGCCTTGAGTGAACGCCGGATCGAGTTCATATCCATGAGGATGGGTGATGGTGAGGTCGTAGCCGGCGGCAACGGCCCATTCGGCGAAGGAATTGGCCACGGCCTGCGGTAGCGCTTTGGGGTGAGGTGCCCAGGTGAGCACTACTTTGGGGCGCTCCTTGCGCTTGTATTCCTCTATGGTGATGATATCGGCGAAGCTCTGCAGGGGGTGGCGTGTAGCGGCCTCCATGCTTATCACCGGGCGGCCGGAGTATTTGATAAACTGCTCCAACACACGCTCCTCATAGTCTTCGCGCTTGTCAGTGAGTCCGGCGAATGAGCGCACACCGATGATATCGGCGTAGCAGGCCATCACCGGAATAGCCTCAAGCAGATGCTCGGCCTTGTCGCCGTCCATCACTACACCACGCTCCGTTTCGAGTTTCCATGCGCCCTGATTCACGTCGAGCACCATCACGTTCATGCCGAGATTCATCGCCGCCTTCTGTGTGGAGAGGCGGGTGCGGAGCGACGAGTTGAAGAAAAGCATAAGCAGAGTGCGGTTCTTGCCAAGATCCGTCATGGCAAAGCGGTCGCGCTTTATTTCTGCAGCGTCGGCGAGCGCCTGTTTGAGCGATCCGATATCGTGTACGTTGGTGAATTTTTTCATTTCGAGATGGCTTTTTTGAATTCGGTAAGGAAATGGTCGGCCTCTTCCATAGAGAGCGATAGAGCGGGCAGCAGGCGCACAGTGGCCTGTCCGGCGCCGCCGGTGAAGATGTGGTGGTCGAAGAGCAGGCGGCGTCGGAGTTCCGGACCGGAGAAGCCGTCTACTTCAAGTCCGATCATCAGACCGCGGCCACGTACGTCCGACACTCCATCGATCTTCTTCAGCTCCCCGATGAGATGCTGACCTACCGTTTCGGCATTATCGATCAGCTTCTCCTCTTCGAGCACGTCAAGCACGGCGAGTGCGGCAGCACACGCCAGATGGTTGCCTCCGAATGTGGTGCCGAGCATACCCTTGCGGGCTTCGATTGCCGGAGATATGAGCACCCCACCCATCGGGAAGCCGTTGGCAATGCCTTTGGCCACGGTGATGATGTCGGGGCGCACACCGGCGTGCTGATGGGCGAAGAATCGACCCGTGCGGCCGTAGCCCGATTGGATCTCGTCGAGTATCAGCAACGAGCCGTTGGCGTGGCAGGCCTCCTGAAGTTCCTGAAGGAATTTGGCTGAGGGTTCATGGATGCCCGATACACCCTGGATTCCTTCGATGATAGCGGCGGCATATTCCCCGGTGGAGAGTTCGGCGCGCGCTGCCTCGATATCGTCGAGCGGCACGAATGTGATGTGGTCGGTGGCATTGAACGGAGCCTGAATGGCCGGGTTATCTGTGGCGGCTACGGCTCCGGAGGTGCGTCCGTGGAATGCTTTGCGGAACGCGAGGATGCGCTTGCGGCCGGTAGCGAACGAAGCGAGCTTCATCGCGTTCTCATTGGCCTCCGCGCCGGAGTTGCACAGGAATAGGGAGTAGTCGGGATAGCCCGATAAGTTGCCGAGTCGCTCGGCCAATTGAGTCTGAAGGCTGTTGACTACCGAATTGGAGTAGAATCCGAGGCGGGCAGCCTGCCCGGCTATAGCCTTCACGTAGCGCGGATGCGCGTGGCCGATGGATATTACGGCATGTCCGCCGTAAAGGTCGAGGTAGTCGGTGCCGTCGGCGGTGTACACGTGCGAGCCGCGGCCTTCCACCGGCTCGATATCATAGAGCGAATATACGTCGAAGAGATTCATATCAGAATGCTGATGGTTTGAGGCCCAGACCGGTGCGTGGGTCGAGTCCGAGCATGATGTTGAGATTCTGTACCGCCTGACCCGATGCTCCTTTGAGCAGATTGTCTATGGCGGTGGTGATGAGCAGTTTCGATTCGTGGTGCTGCAGGCCGATCACAGCCTTGTTGGTATTGACGGCCAGTTTGAGATTGACCTGTCCGTCGGTGACAATGGTGAAAGGTTCGTCGCGGTAGAAGTCGGTGTATAGCTTCATCGCTTCATCGAGCGAGAGGGGGCAGTCGAGATGCGTCACGCAGAATATGCCGCGTGCGAAGTCACCGCGCATCGGTATGAAGTTGATGCGTGCCGAGTGGTCAGGCTGTAGTTTGCGCAGCGTTGCGCCAATTTCCGTGAGGTGCTGATGAGTGAATGGCTTGTAGACGGATATATTGTCGGTGCGCCAGCTGAAGTGGGTCGTGGCACCGGGTTTCACTCCGGCTCCTGTGGAGCCCGTAAGCGCCGTGATGTTGATTTCGCCGGCGGATGGGAGCAAGCCTGCGGCTGCGAGCGGGAGCAGTGAGAGCTGTATGGCGGTGGCGAAGCAGCCGGGATTGGCTACTGACACGGCTTCTGCTATACGGGCGTGGTTGAGCTCGGGCAGACCGTAGACATACCCGTCGGATTCATCGCGGAAGTCCTGTGCGAGGTCGATGACGCGCAGCGATGCCGGACGTGGGTTGTCGGTCCAGAATTGACGGCTGTGACCGTGAGCCGAGCAGAGGAAGAGAACGTCGACGGCGCTGAGGTCGGCCGACTCCGAAAATGTCAGGTCGGTGTCGCCGAACAGATCCTGATGCACTGCTGTGACAGGCTGGCCGGCGTGGCTCGACGACTGTACGAACGCCACCTCCACAGCCGGGTGGTGAATGAGCAATCGTAGTAGCTCGCCGGCTGTATAGCCCGCGCCACCAATGATACCGATCTTAGTCTTCGAGGTCGTTTTTGCCATTTTTGAGCTGGTTGTGATGGTAGATGTTCATCTGCATACCGAGTATCTTGGTGAAGCCTTTGACGTCGTCGGCAGACCACGCCTTGTTTATTTCACCATATTCGCCGAGATCGGTCTTTACGAGATCGAAGGGGGTATCGACGCCTACGAGAGTATAGGAGTAGGGGCGCAGATTGATGGTGACAGTGCCGGTGACGTTGCGCTGCGAATGGGCGAGCATCTGCTCGATGTCGCGCATCACTGGTTCGAGATACTGTGCCTCGTGTAGAAACATTCCGTACCATGTGCCTACCTGATCCTTCCAGTATTGCTGCCACTTGGTCAGCGTATGCTTTTCGAGCATCTTATGGGCTGCGATGATGAGTATAGGCGCGGCAGCCTCAAAGCCTACACGGCCCTTGATACCGATGATGGTATCGCCGATATGCATATCGCGGCCGATGCCGTATTGCGAACCGATGCGCTCCACCTCGCGGATGGCTTCCACCGGGTCATCGAAATCCTTACCGTTGACACCCGATATCTCTCCGCGGGTGAAGGATATGGTGAGAGTGGACGGTTTGGTGGCAGTGACCTGCGAGGGGTATGCCTCTTCGGGGAGAGTCTTGTCGGAGCAAAGGGTCTCCTTGCCACCGATCGATGTGCCCCAAAGCCCTTTGTTGATCGAGTACTCCATGCGTGTGAAGTCGGCCTCGTAGCCGTGATCCTTGAGATACTGTATCTCATAGTCGCGGGTGAGAGTCATGTCGCGAGTGGGGGTGATGATTTCGATTTCCGGCGCAAGAATCTGAAACGTGAGGTCGAAACGCACTTGATCGTTGCCTGCTCCGGTCGATCCGTGAGCTATCGCATCGGCGCCTATCTTCTTGGCGTATTCGATAGTGGCGATAGCCTGGAATATTCGTTCGGAACTTACAGAGATGGGATAAGTGCCTCCGCGCAGCACATTGCCGGCCACCATATAGCGGATGCTCTTGTTGTAGTAGTCGCGGGTCACGTCGAGTGTGGCGTGGGAGGCGGCGCCGAGTCGGCGGCTGCGGTCGGCTATGGCTTCGAGTTCCTCTTCAGAGAAGCCTCCTGTGTTGGCGATAGCGGTGTGCACCTCGTAGCCGAGATCTTCCGAGAGGTATTTTACTGCGAAGGAGGTGTCAAGACCTCCGGAGAAGGCAAGCAGTACCTTCTTTTTCTTGTTAGTGCTTGTATCTGACATATTGAATGAATTATCGTTTGAGGTGGAAAATTTTTTTGATAGCGCTGCGCATAAGCATCATGTACGGATTCGAACGCTTATTGGGGGGCAGGGGAGTCTCAGGATCGTATAGCATACCGGTGCAGAGACACATACGGCGGTTGTTGCGCTGCAGTATATCATAGTTGCAGCATCCCTGACATCCCTTCCAGAATTCGTCGTCATCGGTTAGCTCGGAGAAAGTCACAGGCTTGTAGCCCATACGCGAGTTGAGCTTCATCACAGGCAGTGAAGTGGTTATAGAGAACAGTTTGGCGTAGGGAAAGCGCAATCGCGCGAGCTGAAATGTCTTCTCCTTGATGGCCGCAGCCAGACCGAGATGGCGGTATTCGGGATCTACAATCAGACCTGATGTAGCTACGAAGTCGCCGTGAGCCCAGCTTTCTATATAGCTGAATCCTACCAGACGGTCACCATGCATCGCTACAACGGCCTTTCCGCCCGTGATTTTTTTAGCGATATATTCCGGTGAGCGTTTAGCTATACCCGTACCGCGCTGGAGAGCCGATTCGTAGATCAGATCCACGATATATTGCGCGTGGACGGCATGGTCGGGCTCGGCAAATATTACGGAGATATCCTTTATATCCATTATTATAATGAGTGGTTAATTTCTAAATCTGATTAATCGCTTTATAAATAGCTTTTTATGGTGATTTGTCCTGTAAATGAATAATGGCTGTATATAAATTCATTTAAAAAACATACAAAGGTATAAATTAATCTCTAACTACCGCACACATTCTCCCGAAAAATTGCACAAAGGCCGGTTTTAGCCGTGATTTACTCCCGCAAATAACTAAGGAGGTGAGCGCCATCAACGAAGGCACTATTATATCACTCTACATGAATATCGGTGTCAGTAGAAAAAAATTTCATATCACATCCATCACACCACCAGCTACATACCATCAAAAACGCACCCGAAATTTACCCCACCTCCAACATAAACAGTAAAAATATGTGTTCCCCCGCCCCAAACCACCCTTAACTTTGCACCCACAAACCCAAAATCCAACCGACGTATAGCGTCAGCCAGGATCGGAGCCTACAGCGCCGCAGGCGCCTGCCTCCGCCACCCTCAAAATCAAGCGGCGCATTGCGTCAGCCAGGATCGGAGCCTACAGCGCGTAGCGCCTGGCTCCGTCCATCCTCAAAGCCTATTAGACCCATTAGTTCTATTAGACCTACACCCTCAAAATTTTTGTCTTGGTGCTTCGCTTCAGCGAAGCAAACAATCTTAATCTACAGAAATGCCACACACTTACCATTTTAGACAATTCCTCGGCGAGCCCCTGCCACCCGAACTCCGACGCCTCTTCTCCAACCTCGAGCTGTGGCGCC
>JAIDTT010000040.1 GCA_029060545.1 Paramuribaculum sp.
CTACTACGTACAGGTATCCGGTGAGAAAGTAGGCGCAGTACCCGAAATCTACACAGTCACCCGCGACGGCGAGACCATGACCGAAACCTCGGCCGACGTGCAGATCACCCTCGACGAGAATCCCCGCCTCGCCTTCACCGGCCGCGCTGCCGACGGCAACGCCTCACGCGCTGTAGGTCTCGCCAGCACCTATCTCGGTGCCAAGATCGGCGACCTCGGTATCAATGCTCTCCAGTCTATTTCCGTAGCCGGTTGGTTCAAATTTAAGGAAATCCCCAGCCTCGACTGGCACTTTATGAATATATCCGACCGTGTTGACACATGGCCCCGCAACGAATGGGGATGGTGCTGGAACTACGGTACATCCGAAGGCAAATACGGTTCTCGCTTCCGTGGCGGTGCCAGCGGTACCCCTGGTGAAGTTCACTACGAATTCCCCGACGTACGCTTCCAGGCCGGTATCTGGACACACATCGCTTGGATTTGCGAATATACTACCGACGCTCAAAAGGGTACAGGTTTCCGTCACCAGCTCTATATCAACGGTGTTAAGCAGGCCGGTACAGTTAAGGCATTTACCTCCGGCAACGGCAGCAACGGTGAGTCAACTCGCTATTCACAGGGTATTAGCTATAATGGTATAGATTCCGACACCTTCGTATGGGGTCAGACCTATGCAATCCAGAGCGACCAGTATGTATACTTCGGTGGTCCGAAGCATCAAGGTGCTGCCGTAGACGGCGTGGTAGACGACTTCCAGGTTTGGAACAAGGCTATGACTCAGGACGACGTGAACGCTTCGATGAACGGCTTCCCCAATGGCTATCCCTCCGGTATGCTCTGTCTCTGGGACTTCGAAAGCAACTACGGCTCGGATAAGCGCTTCTCCTCCAAGGGTGCCAAGACTGACGTGAAATGTGGTACATTCAAGATGGACAGCCAGGGTGAATCCGCTTCCGAATACTATTTCCTTGAATCAGGTTTTGAGGCCGGTTGTCCCTTCCTTACCGGTACTGCAATGCCCGTTGAGACAAAGGCCACCTGGAGCGACAACTTCCGTCAGACCAACTTCACTACCACAGCTACAGGTGAAACTGAAGGCGAAGGCGGTACAGCCCTCGTGGAATTCAACGACGAAGGTGACCACACCGTCAAACTGTCGGTTGAAAACTACTACGGCAAGGACGAATTCGAATTCCCCATCTTCACAGTATCCGCTCTCGCCGGTATCGGTGAGGTAGACGCTGACAGCGAAGGCTTCGACGCCTATACCGAAGGCAACGTACTCTTCCTCGAATTTGCAGCCGACGGCGTATACGACGTACAGGTTTACAATGTAGGAGGTATGCTCGTAGCCTCCAAGGAACTCTCCGCCCTCGCAGGCCAGAGCGCCCACGTCACCCTCGGCACAGCCGGTGTATATCTGGTGAAGGCAGTCAAGGACGGTCAGGTACTCCGCACCGTGAAAGTTCTCAGCAAGTAATCCCCGATTGTAGATTATTACAATCCTACCCAATAAACGCCCACGGCGCTCCACGGCTCCATGTTTGGAACCGGGAGCGTCGCAGGCTCTTTTTTAAGAATACCATCAATCATTATCAGTAACTAACTTGTATTTTATGAAAATCAGATTGCTATTTGTCGGTGGATTACTGGCGATAAGTGCTGCGGTTCAGGCGCAAAGCCTTAAGTCGGGCTACGTACTCACACCGTCCTCTACTGCTTTGGGTACTTATATCGAGCAGTGGAACGGTGGCGCCGGTAATATTACCGTCGACGGCCAGACCTGGGTGGACGAAGAATTCTTCACCTCGCGAGTAAAACCCCGTACCCGCATCGAGCGTTATGGCTCAGGCGACGTAAACAACTTCACCAGCGAGACAGATAAGCGAATTATGTGGTGGGTGCCTATCGGCGATCCTTCCTTCTGGGGTATTCCCAATGGCTTGTTTGACAGTGAGGTATTCTCATGCTGGAGCTACATCGACCATTATGGAAACTTCTCTATGCCTTGGGGATGGGCCGACGGCGCATTTGCCGATGTCGCTCACAAAAATGGCGTGGCTGTGTCCGGAGTAGCAGCCACTCCCAACGACGTAATTTCCGATACGTGGAACACCGCTTTCAATAATGTCAAGACTGTGCACGACGCCAATACGCAGGCTGTGGGTAAGTTCCTTTTCTATCATGGTGTCGACGGTCTGGCATATAACTCCGAATTCTCTAATGGCGCTGATGCCGTCACATTCCTCAAATCGCTTCACAGCGATCTGGTGAGCTATATGTCAGCACGCAATCCTATCTTCGAAAATCTCTGGTACGATGGTACGAAAGATGATGGTTCGCTGCGCTTCGATTCCTTCCTTGACGGTAAGACGGAACTCTTCAAGAACGCATCGATGTTTTCCAACTACAACTGGAATTCATCAAGTGACTTAAAGCTGGTACAAACCCGAGCCAATAATTCTCGTCCCGGCGATCCCCGCGCATCTTTCTACTTCTATGCCGGATGTAACATGCAGGGTGGTGAGCCCAGAGCTTGGGAGAATGCTTATACCAAGACCATCGGTCCTGCTTATGTGTCACTCGGCTATTGGGGCGCTCACACCCGCAATATGTTCTGGGAAGGCCGTGGAGCAGGTGGTACGAGCACTACCGACCGTCAGAAGTACTACCTCAACCAGTGCGAGACATTCTTCTCCAATGGTGTGCGCAACCCCGCCGTTCACCTTGCCCCGATCGACAATCAGTCGCATCGCCCGAGCGAAAAGTGGCATGGAATGTCCACATACCGCAATGCTGCATCCACTATCAATCATGACCTCTCCGCAAATGAGGTATTCTATTCGTTCTTCAACCTCGGAAATGGTAACTTCTTCAATTGGAAAGGTCAGCGTCTGAACGATAACGAGTGGTACTCCATCGGTATACAGGACTTTATGCCTACATGGCGCTTCTGGTTTGCTCCCGAATTTATGCAGTCGACTGTTGCTGCCGGATCTCAGGGACTTCAAGCGGATTTCACATGGGAAGATGCCTACGTGGGTGGTTCATGTCTTAAGATATCAGGTAGTGCCGAAAAAGAATATTTACACCTGTTCAAGACTAATTTGTTTCCGAAAGCCAATAATAAGATCGTGGTGCGCTACCGTCTGCTCAATGGTGAGGCTGATATCAACCTCGTGACCTCCACTGTTGATGCCCCCACCACAATACTTCACCGCTTCTCCGGCATACTTACTGTCGATGGTAGCAGCGAGGCTGCTGATGAGGGCTATAATTTGGATAGCCCGGATCGTTGGCGCACGAAAGTATTCAACATTTCTTCCGCTCAGGCAAAGGCTTATAATGCTAATGCGTCCAAAAATATTTTAGGCGGTATGGCAGTGCTGGCGCTTGAAATCAATAATGCAAAGAATCTTGAAATACTTCTCGGAGAGGTATCGATATATCCCGGATCAAAGACCGGTACCGATGAATCCACTATATCCAATGCTGTCACGCCCAACGCTCCGACCATTACACACTCCAGCGTGCTTGCCAACACCCAGTATGGTATTGATGGCAAATTAGTATGGACTATGGACAACGGTGCCGGCCGTGCTTCCGGCACACCCGTATATAATGCCGACAAGGGTGTATCGATGTTTAAACTGTATTCACAGGAAGAGGGAAGTGAGGAAACCTTCATCGGTGTCACCACTTCATGGGCCGGCCTGCTCTACAAGTGTCCGGTGACTTTAGGCAGTTCCCGTAAGATCCGCTTTGGCGTAAGCGCCGTGAGTGCCGATACCCGAAGCGAGTCCGCCATCTCCTGGAGCCAGTATCTCACGCGCCCAGCATATACGATGGACGATAATATCCAGATCGACAAGCCCATTCTTAAGACCAACGAAGCCTTCAGCTTCGGATTCGTGGATCCGCAGCACGCTCCCGCAGAGTGGACACTGGTCAACGAACTCGGAGAGACAATCATCAATCGGACTGGTCACACCATAACGGTCGAGGACGGTCTGCCAAAGGAAGGCGGTTACACACTGTATATCAATAAGGATCAGACAAGCCAGCGTATGTTCGGCTATTTTGTACAGGTATCGGCAGATAAGGTCGGCGCACTCCCCGAGATTTATGGCGTGATGCGCGACGGCCAGAACCTTGTCGGTTCCGAAGGCTCTGTAAGCATCTCTTTGCTTGACCATCCCGTACTGTCCTACACCGGTCGCAGCGCCGACGGTGATGCTTCGCGAGGCGTACAGCTTGCCAGCAATTATTTCGGCCCCAAGATCGGCGACCTGGGTATTGGTGCCCAGCAGTCTATTTCGGTGGCAGGATGGTTCAGATTCAAGGAAATTCCTTCCAAGACATGGAACTTTATGAATATTTCCGACCGTACTACGGCATGGCCTCGCAACGAATGGGGCTGGTGTTGGAACGCCGGTGGTCCGAATGGTGCTTACTCATCGCGTTTCCGCGGTAGTGCAAGCGACGGTGGCACGCCCGGCGAAATTCACTATGAGTTCCCCGACGTACGCTTCCAGGCCGGTATCTGGACACACATCGCTTGGATCTGTGAATACACCACCAATCCTCAGACCGGTTTCCGTCATCAGCTCTATATCAATGGCGTGAGACAGAGGGGCAACGTCACACAGTACGTATCAGGCAACGGTGGTGACGGTCAGGCTTACCGTACGGCCAACGGTGTGACCTACGACCATGTAGATTCGGAGACCTTCGTGTGGGGTCAGAACTATGCCATCTCCAGCGACGATTATGTATATTTCGGCGGCCCGAAGCATGAAGGCGCTGCTGTGGACGGTGTGGTCGATGACTTCCAGGTATGGAACAAGGCTATGAGTCAGAGCGATGTCGATGCGTCTATGGCCGGCTTCCCCGACGGATATCCCAGCGGTATGCTCTGTATTTGGGATTTCGAGGATGATATCGATGAGGACGGAACCTTCAAGTCAAAGGGTGCCAAGACTGGTGTAAAGTGTAGCTCCTTCCAGGCTATCGGCGACCAGAAGGGCTCGGTGATCGTACATACACGTTCCGGTTATTCCGTTGGTTGTCCCTTCCTGTCCGGTACCGCCATGCCGGTACGTACCAAAGCTGTCTGGACCGACAACTTCCGTCAGACATCCTTTGCCACCACACGTGCAGCCGGCGATGAAGGCGCAAGCGGTCAGGCTACCGTAAACTTCACCAACTCCGGCGATCACAATGTGAAGCTGAGCCTTGAAAACCTCTATGGCAAGGACGACTTTGAATTCCCCGTATTCAGCGTGATCGACAACGCATCGGTAGCCGATATCGCTATGGATGGAGCAGACTTCGGTGCATACACCGAGGGCAATGTACTCTTCCTCGAATTTGCAGCCGATGGCGTATACGACGTGCAGGTCTACAATGTAGGCGGTATGCTCGTAGCCTCCAAGGAACTCTCCGCCCTCGCAGGTCAGAACGCACAGGTAGCGCTCGCCACCCCCGGCGTATACCTCGTGAAAGCAGTGAAGGACGGTCAGGTACTCCGCACCGTGAAAGTTCTCAGCAAATAATCCCGTGACGGTAATCCCTACAGTCACACTCAGATAACGATATGATGCCTTTTGTTTCACCGAAAGGTGAACCTAAGGCATCATATTCGCGTTACACCGAAAAAACAATCAATCACAAGTAATATTAAAATCCAATAGCATGAAAAAAAATCTACTTCTACTCAGCGGTATGCTGGCAGCAAGTGGCATGGTGCAGGCTCAGTCTCTGCAGACAGGCTATGTGACTAATCCGGAGTCTGCCGAACTCCACACCTACATCAATGCGTGGAACGATGGTAAGGGCAATATCACCATCGACTCCAAGACATGGGAAGATGAGGAGTTTTACACCTCCCGTGTCAAGCCCCGCACCCGTATCGAACGCTACGGCGCCGGCGATGTGAACAACCTCACCGCCGAGAACGACAAACGCATCATGTGGTGGGTACCTATCGGCGATCCCTCCTTCTGGGCTATACCCAATGCACAGTTCGATAGCGAAGTATTCTCCTGCTGGAGCTACATCGACCACTTCGGTAGCTTCTCCAACCCCTATGGATGGGTCGACGGCGCATTCGCCGACGTAGCCCACAAGAACGGTGTAGCCGTATCCGGTGTGGCAAGCGTGCCCCAGGGTAGCGTACCGCAAAACTGGACAAACTGCTTCAACGGACTCGGCTCGATCAACAGTCAGGATCAGACCAAAGTTCCCAAGTTCCTTCTCTATCATGGCGTCGACGGTCTGACCTACAACTCCGAATGGTCCACCTCCACCACCGTAATGGCTAACCTCAACAATACCCATGCCGGTATCGTAAAATACTTCAATGAGAAAGGCATTCCTACCGTGGAGAATCTCTGGTACGACGGTACTACCGACGGTGCCGGAAATAAGTTCGACAGCTTCCTAAGCAACCAGAGCGGTATGTTCAAGGATGCTTCGATGTTCTCCAACTACAACTGGAACAGCAACAGCCTCGACAACGTCCCCTCCCGCGCCAACAGCGCACGTCCCGGAGCTACCCGTGCACCCTTCTACTACTACGCAGGCTGTAATATGCAGGGTGGCGAACCTAAAAACTACACCGGTGCATACTCTCGTCTGCAGCGCACCGGAGTGTCGATCGGCTACTGGGGCGCTCACACACGCAATATGTTCTGGGAAGGCCGCGGTGCCGGCGGTACGAGCGCACTCGCCCGCCAGCAGTACTACCTCGACCGGTGCGAGAAATTCTTCACAAACGGTGTGCGCAACCCCGCCGTTCATCTGTCGATTATAGATAGAGCTAACCACCACCCCGACGAAATCTGGCATGGCGTATCCACCTTCCGCAACGCCGCTTCCGCAATCAACCACACCATCGCCAACGAAGCGTTCTACACATTCTTCAACCTCGGCAACGGTACATTCTTCAACTGGAAGGGCCAGCGCCTGAGCGACAACGAGTGGTACTCCCTCGGCATTCAGGACTATATGCCCACCTGGCGTTTCTGGTTCGCCCCCACCTTCATGGCATCTACCGTGACTAAGGGTTCTCAGGGTCTGCAGGCCGACTTCATCTGGGACGACGCTTACGTAGGCGGTTCCTGTCTGAAGATCTCCGGCTCCGCATCCACCGAATATCTCCAC
>JAIDTT010000041.1 GCA_029060545.1 Paramuribaculum sp.
CGCCGATCACGAGCACGTCGTATATAAAATCGCGCAGCCGGGGGCGGGGACCGCGCCGTTTGGGGGGCTCGAACGGTAGCGGATCGGGAAGCCGGTGGCGAATTATCGATTCATGCCAGGAAAACTCCAGATATTGGTACGTGATCATGACGGCCAGTCCGGCGAGTATGCCCAGCAGATAGCGCCGTGTGTGTCCGGGGAGGAGCAGGCGCGGCAGGAGAAGATAATTGTTGTAGAGGAAAAGGAGGAAGAATGGAAGCAGGGTGAGGAGGATGTGGCCCAGCACACGGAGATCGAGCACCGGTGCCACCTGACCGGATATGCGTGCGCGTATGATATCGAGCAGATATAGCAGAGCCACTACTACCCAGATGATGGCGTATAGGAGATCGATATTACGCAGGTGTCTCAGTTTCATGGTATCAAATATACCATTAAAAATTCACACCGCAGTATAAATTCAACGAATCCCCCCGTATTTTCCATGAATCCCCTCCGCTTGTGGCTGCATCGAAACCGAGGATGGGAGAGATTATTCTCGTTCGGTGGCGGCGAGGCCATGGCTTTTTGTGGGAGCCAATGGATGTTGGCCATTACGAGGAGCGGGGCTGACGGGTTATGCTAAGGAATCGGGAGCGGGGAGGTGGAGGGTGGCGAGGAAGCGGGCTACGGTGGCCGGATCGCCGGTGTATTTGCCGCGTTCCTCACTGAGCTTGCACGTGGAGCAGTAGAAGGGCCACGACTCGGTGATCTTGACGGCGATGAGCTTTATCACGATGTTGCGGGGGCAGATGCCGGGGAAGTCGTTAGTGAAGTGAGTGCCGATACCGAAGGAGGGTATGCATTTGCCTTGGGCATACTGGCGTATGGCTATGGCGCGGTCCACGTCGAGAGCATTGCTGAATACCACCTGCTTCGTAGCAGGGTCGATATTGAGGCTGCGGTATTTGTCGACGATGAGGTCGAGCTGGGCGTAATTATCGCCGCTGTCGACTCTGAGGCCCTTAAACATATTGGCGTAGTCCTCGGAGAAGTTGAGGCTGAATATCTGCCAGCCGTAGGTGTCGTAGAGGAAGGTGCCGAGTGCTCCGCGGTAGGTCTGCGACCATACCTCCATGGCGAGGTGGTTGGCCATCTGGGGGCCGTACATTCCGGCCAGGGCGCAGATGAGTTCGTGAGCCATGGTGCCGATGGGGGTGAGGTCGTATTTCATGGCCAGATACACGTTGCTTGTGCCGGTGAATCGGCCGGGGCCGGGAATGGCTTCGCCGCACTCTTTCATAGCGCGTACCACTACCTCCTGGGCTTCGAACGAGGCGCGGCGACGGGTGCCGAAATCGCTGAATGTGCATCCTGCTTCGATGAGGCGTGCGGCCTTGGAGTATGAGCGGCGGTAGTAGTCGGTGTAGTCAAAGTGTCGGTCGTCGCCGGTCATGATGTAGTAGAGTTCGGAGATGATGGCGAGTACTTTCACTTCAAGGAGTATGGTGTTGGCCCAGCTGCCTTCGAAGCGGATGTCGAGGTGGCCTGCGGCGTCCTGACTCACAGTGACCCAGCGGCTGTCGTAGCGGAAGCCTTTGAGAAAGCTGTAGAACCAGTCGGGGATATAGGTACACCGGCGGCGCATGAAGTCGATCTCCTCGGGGGTGATGACCACGCTTTCGAGCATCTCTATCTGCCGGCGGAGCTCGTCGGCGAAGCCGGGGGGATAGATGGTGTTGTCGCGGTCGTTGAATTGATATTTTACCTGTGTGCGCGGGAAGTTGTCGATCACGGCGCAACACATGGTGAATTTATAGAGATCGTCGTCGGTGAAGTGGCGGATTATCTGTCGCATGGTATAGAGTGTTCAGTGGTAAAGTCGGCTAATTTCGTTCCACCGTCGATCGAAGGGGAGAAGGCGGTGAGTACGCGGTATGATACGTCGGGCATCAGCTGCATGGCTCCCTGAAGAGAAGCGAGCACACACACGTCGCCGGCCAGACCGCAGATGTCGATATGCCGGATATGAGCGTCGGCAGCAATGTGTGTGATGGATTCTGCGGCCTCGGGATTGTCGAATATGGAGTATTGCTCGCACTCGCGCGACTGCCCTTTGAAGAATACGTATGTCTCGCCGGGAGTGGCCTGCAGCGCGTCGTATACGGCGGGGGCGATTTCGGCTCCCGGTGTGCCGGCTACACAGTGTACGGGCCATTGACCGCCGTTGCCGACAAACGACATGTGGTCGGCCGGATGGTAATCGGCTGTGACCACTTTCACTTTATACTTTCCGCCGTTGGCTTTGACGTATTTGGCCAGATCGGCCATCGCTTCTATGGCACCCGGCACCGGCAGAGAGCCGGATATGAAGTCGACTTGCGGATCGATGATGAGGAGCATACGGTCCGACATGGTAGACTTCACGAGCCGGTCAATGTAATCAAGCCGCTCGGGGTCGGTAGTGGCATCCACGAGTTGCCGGGCATATTCCACTCGCTTCTTGGCGGCTTCGTTGCGCAGAAACGCAGGGTCGAGCCCGATGGATCCGAGGCGCCAGCGGTCGAGGGCGTCGGCATCCTTGAAGATGGAGTAGAGCCGGATCACACGGTCGGCTTCGCGGCCGAAGTGCTTGCGGATACTCTCTATTCCTTTGGTATCATCGAGGTCGTGGTAGCGCATCAGGAATGTCGATTCGGGATGGAAAGTGATGGCTGGATGGGATGCGCAATGCTGTTCGTAGGCCACTGCTCCGCGGGCTCCGTGGCCCGTGTCGAGATAGTCGTCCTGTCGGCGCGTGTCGTGAAATAGGGCGGCATGGGCGAGGATATCGAGGGCTTCGGGATCATCTTTCATAATCTCGTGGCCGAGGGTGAGAGCATGGAGCAGTACGCGCTCGGTATGTGCGTAGGAGTGTATCTCGCTGTCGGGCATACTGAAGTCGACATCATGGTAGAGATATTGCTGCCAGCGGCGGAAGAGGCCGGCTACTGCCGGATGGGTGTTTTGTAAAATCCTGTCGTCAATCAGCATGGGTCAGTATCGCGGTAATCGTTGTATTTGTGCAAATTTATAAGATTCTGCGAAGTAACGCAACATAAGTCTAATTTTTGGAGTGATAATAATCCGTGATCGGGGTTGCGATTGCCTTGATCGGGGTATCGGCCAATGCGCGGATTATTGCTAACTTTGCTGCCGATCAGAGATATAGAGATCTATGCGTATCATTAAAATCATTCTTTCCCTCATACTGGCAACATTTTCGATTATGGCTTCCGCTCAGACAAAAATTCTACTTTCCGTCGGCGACCGTTCCGCCACGGCCACATTGGTCGACAACGATGCTACCGCCGCCTTGCTCACGCGACTCGCAGCCGGTCCCATCACCGTCAGCATGGCCGATTATGGTGGATTCGAGAAGGTCGGTGCACTTCCTCAGTCGCTTCCTACATCCAACAGTCAGATTACTACCACCCCCGGCGACATAATGCTATATCAGGGCAATAGCATGGTGATTTTCTACGGATTGAATACCTGGAGCTACACTCGTCTGGGTCATATCGACAATGCTACGGCAGATGGTGTGAAAGCCTTTCTCGGCAGCGGCGATATATCGCTTACGCTGTCGCTCGATACTTCAGCCGGCATAGAGGCTGTTACCGCCGATGTGCCCGGTAATGTCATGGTCTACGATCTCTCCGGACGCCTGGTGACACGCCGTCCGCTCCCGCCGGGCATATACATCATAGCCGGGCGCAAAGTCTTGGTCAGGGAGAATTAAGCGCCCGACGTGAGCGAATGCGGTAGGCAGGGCATCGCGCCGTGCTGCGAGCATACGTAGGCCGATGTCTCTACGGCTGTAGCGTGAGCTTCCTCCACGCTTTTGCCCTTGAGCAGGGAGGCCACGAACGCGGCGGTGAAAGAATCGCCGGCGCCTACGGTATCGGCTACTTTCACTATGGGCGTGGGAAGGAAATAATGCGCGTCGGGTGTGAAGACATAGCTGCCGTTGACTCCGCAGGTGAGGATGAGAATCTTCAGATCGAACCTCTCCATAAGCCGACGACACTTAGCATCGACATCTGAAGTGCTGAGCTCCAGCATCCGACTTACGATCTCCAGCTCTTCATCGTTGATCTTTAGTATGTTGCATCTGCGCATCGAATCCGTGATCACTTCTTCGGAGTAGAAATGCTGGCGCAGATTGATATCGAATACCACGAGAGAGTCCTCTCCCATCGCATCGAGAAAGCGCCGGATCGTGTTGCGCGACACCTCGCTGCGTTGAGCCAGCGAGCCGAAGCATACGGCGCGGGTCCGATGGGCCAGCGCATCGAGTTCGGGCGTAAACGGTATGTTGTCCCACGCTGCATTCTCCGTGATGTCGTATTGCGGTACGCCTGCTGCATCGAGGCATACTTCCACCGTGCCGGTGGGGTAGGATACTTTGTCGATGCTGAAATCCAAATCCTTGTCGAGGAGATTGGCGATAATTTCTTCACCGAGGGCATCTTCGCCAACGGCGCTTACGGCGCACCCCGGCAATCCGAACTGCGACACGTGATAGGAGAAGTTGGCCGGCGCGCCTCCGAGCTTCTTGCCATCGGGCAACATATCCCAGAGTACTTCTCCGATGCCGACCACATATTTGAGGCTTTGTGATTCCATAATGTCTATTGTTGGTTGGTTTGTACTCGCCGTACCATCAGCGCACTTATCTCATAGAGTAGCCAGATGGGCACGGACACGAGCATCAGTGTGAATATATCCGATGTCGGGGTGATTACTGCCGCCACGATCAGTATCACCACTATGGCGTGCTTGCGGTATCGCGACATCAGCGAAGCCGATACGAATCCCATTTTGGCCAGCAGCCATGCGAGTACCGGCAGTTCGAAGAGGATACCCATGCAGAGGCTCATCATTATCAGAGTGCTCATATAGGATTCGAGCGAGATCAGATTCACCACGTCGGCAGCCACCTGATACGTGCCGAGGAAGCGGAATGTGAGAGGAAAAATCACGTAGTAGCTGAGCGCGACACCGATTACAAACATCAGGTAGCTGCTCACTATCACCCGCTTGAAGTATCTACGTTCGCGGCTGTATAGTGCCGGCGACACGAAGCTGAATATCTGATAGAGGGCAAACGGCGCCACTACCACCACACCGGCGCAGAGAGCCGTCTTCAAATGGATGAGAAACTGCTGGGCCAGACCGGTATTGATCAGCTCTACGTGGAAGTCCGAGAGAGTCTCGACCCCGAAGCGTGCGCACAATCCGTTGATCACTCCGTAGGCCACGAAGTCGGGCGATTTGGGTGCCAGCACGAAGTCAAACAGTTGCTCCTTGAATACGAAGGCGATGATACTGAAAACGCTCCACAGCGCTATCGTGCGCACGATAGCGCCCCGGAGTATGTCGAGGTGTTCCCAGAATGTCGCCTTACCGTCGTCGGAGGTCATTTGCCGTTGGTATCTGAGGCTTTGTCGTTGTGGGTATCAGTGTCGCTTTTAGCGACGTCGTCCACCTCTTTCATCCCCTCCTTGAAGGAGCGGACGCCTTTGCCGAGGCCTTTCATAAGTTCCGGAATCTTTTTGCCGCCGAATAGGAGCAGCACTACCAGCACGATCAGGAGTATCTCCGGTGCGCCGAGTCCGCCGATGAATAGTAACATAGTGATTTATCGTTTTTGAGAGTTAATAATTATCCAGCCGCCGATGATCTGCAGGAGCATACCCGGTATGCCGATACGGAAATCCTGACATGCCACGGAGAGATCGCCGCTTAAAGCCCATTCGCCTAACGTACCGATAGCCTGATAGCTCAGCACTACCAGTGAGAGCAACCCGATCGACGCCTTGCCGAAGCGGTGAGCCACAAAGCCGGCTGCCGAGGCAAGCAGCACCGACTTGATGAGTATGGCCGGCAGCACGGCCACAGCCGGCATCCCGAAGAGCACGCTGTTGATCACGGGCGATGCAAGAGCCGTGAGCAAGCCCACGCGCCAGCCGTAGAGGTAGGCACCTATCAGGGTGAAAAAGTATATCGGGAGCCAGGTAGGGCCACCAAGCGGCAGCAGGTGAAATATCCGCGGCAGCAGGATATTACCCGCGACAAACAGTGCGGCCATAAAGTAGGTTCTGAGCTGATTGAAGGGCAGGGATTGGAGTCGTAGTGTAGTCTGCATTATTGTGGATTGGTTTGTTGGTCAATGAATTGTTGAATAAGCGGGATGCACTCTTCCGCCGTGGCGCAGCCGTTACACAGTTTCTCTACAGGGCAGAGATCCGTGCTGGCACGATTGAATATGTTGGGCACACATTTGCCGTACGTAATGTCTACGCCGGCCGAGCGTAGAAGCTCCAGCGCAGGCTCGCTGATCACGTCGGTATATACGCCATGCACACCGCCGGCTGCCATCAGCGCGGCAGCACCTTTGCCCACCACCTTGTCGGCTATTGTCGCGCCGGCGAGTATGGCCTGATCATGGGTGTAGAGCTCGTAGAGATCGCGTACGCCGCGCCGGCGGAAGCGATGCACCACGCCGTCGGAGTAGATCACACACGAGCAATCTTCATCGTGCAGTATGTCGGCAAGCAGAGATAGATGCATAGTCCCGAATCGCGTTTCTTAGATGGATTCCTGTTTCAGTGATTCTACATAGCTGTCGATGCGGTGCAGCTCCTTGGGAATGTCGATCGATTGCGGACAGTGGGGCGTGCATTGACCGCAACCGATGCAGTGGCTGGCCTGACGCAGGCGCGGCACCGAGCGGTCGTAGCCCACCAGAAATGCCCGGCGCGCTTCGGCATAGTTGTCCGATTGGCTGCTTTCTGCCACATTGCCCTGATTCACGCACTTATTGTAGTGCAGCAGTATGGAGGGGATATCGATTCCGTAAGGGCATGGCATACAGTATTTGCAGTCGTTGCAGGCCACTGTGGGGTAGCGCACCATTATGTCGGCCGTGTCGTAGAGAAATTGCACTTCCTCGTCGGTAAGCGGCACGAGCGGACAGTAAGAGCGCAGATTGTCTTCAAGATGCTCCTTGTAGGTCATGCCGCTGAGCACCGTGAGTACGCCGGGATGTGTGCCCGCATAGCGGAAAGCCCAAGAGGCCACGCTCTTCTCCGGCTCGCGCTGCTTGAGGCGCGTAGCCACATGGTCGGGCACGTTGGAGAGGCGTCCGCCAAGCAGCGGCTCCATGATTATAGCGGGGATGCCGCGCTTCTCGAGCTCGACGTAGAGATATTCGCCGTCGGTATTGCGGGGATTTATCTCCTTGGCGTGCTTCCAGTCCAGATAGTTGAGCTGGATCTGCACGAAGTCCCATTTGTATTTGTCGTGATTGGCGAGTGCCCAGTCAAACACCTCTATATCGCCGTGGTATGAGAATCCGAGATTGCGGATGCGGCCCGCTTCGCGCTCGGCCACGAGGAAGTCGAGCATACCGTTGTCGATGTAGCGGGCCCGGAATTCCTCCATACCGCCTCCCATACCTATGGCGTGGAGGAGCATATAGTCGATATAGTCGGTCTGGAGCTCCTTGAATGAGTTGCGGTACATAGCCATCGAGGCCTCGCGGCTCCAGGTCGACTGGGCGAAGTTCGACAGCTTGGTAGCTATGTAGTAGCTGTCGCGCGGATGTCGGCTCAGGGCGATGCCGGTAGCATGTTCGGAGCGTCCCTTGCAGTATGCGGGCGATGTATCGAAGTAGTTTACACCATGAGCGAGTGCTGTGTCCACGAGATCGTTGACGGCCTCCTGATCTATCTCGTCGGCGCCGTCGTGGGCGCTCTCGCCAGCCACGGTCGGCCATCGCATACAGCCGTAGCCGAGTATCGATACTTCGTCGCCCGTATTGGGATTGGTGCGGTAAGTCATCTTGTCGGTCGGGATCTCCGGCAGTGCGGATGAGTCGGCCGATAGTTTTTTCGATGCCTGGTCACATCCGGTAAGTGCGATACCTGTCACTCCGGCACCGATGCCGAGACGCTTCAGGAAGTCGCGGCGGTTGATATTCTGTTGTTTCATATCCATTGTCAGATTGTGCGGTGGATTTCGTGACCCTCTACATAGATAGCGCTGAAGGGTCGTGCAGGGCAAAGATTCTCGCAGGCGCCACATCCGATACAGCGCTCGGTGTTGACCACTGGTATCTTGCGTGAAGTATCATCATTCCTTTCCGATGGCACCATAGTGATGGCGCCGGTAGGGCAGTGGCGTGCGCAGTTGCCGCACTCCACCCCGTCGGTCAGAGGGATGCAGTTGGCCTTCACCCATACGGCGTGACCTATCTGGGTCGACGACTTCTCGGCGCGGGTGATAGGTCGGATGGCACCGGCAGGGCATACATCGGAGCAGCGTGTACATTCCGGGCGGCAGTAGCCGCGTTCATACGACGATTCGGGCTGCATCAGCGTATCGAGTTTGGTCGATGGCCGTAGCACACCGTTGGGGCAGGCTGCCACGCAGAGCTGACAGGCAGTGCAGTGCGACTCGACGTTGCGTATACTCAGAGCGCCCGGAGGCACGATGCGGGTCTTGCGCTCCGGCCTCTTCTTGTCGATGATCGTAGCCAGACCGCCGTCCACGGTCTTTTCCTGAGCCCGCAGCGCGGCCGTAGCAGCTATGGCACCGGCCACGGCGAGCATATTCCGGCGCGAATTATCCACCGTCTCCGGCTCGGCAGTTTTCGTAGCCGCCGGTTTGGGAACGGAGCGGCGACGACCGTATGAGATGGCACCTTTGTGGCACTTGCCGATACAGTCGAAGCAGGTCACGCAGCGGGAGTAGTCGATGGTATGCTCCTTGCTGTTGATGCAGGCCGCCTTGCAGTTGCGCGCGCAGAGCCCGCAGCTGTTGCATTTCGAGGTATCGATCACAGGCCGCAGCAGCGAGAAGCGTGCGAAGAAGCCGAGCACCGTGCCTACGGGGCAGATGGTGTTGCAGTACGTACGGCCGTTGCGCCACGCCAGATAGCCGAGGATCACGAGCGTGCCCACTGCCACACCGAGGGTGATGCCGCCGCGCAGCCATACGTCGACCGTGTAGAATCGGTAGCTGTCGGCCGACTCCGCCCACGAGGCCAGCAGATTATTGCCCCACTGCCAGAGCGGAGCGAGCAGCGACTGGGCTATGCGCCCGTAGGCACTGTAGGGAGCGAGCAGTGCCACCACAGAGCCGATGCCGAGAAGTATGGCTATCACCATCACACCGAGCATCACGTAGCGCAAGGCATTCTTCGCCTTTGAGTAACGGTAGCGGTTTTTCTTACTTCGCTTGCCGAGCCACGCGAATCCGTCCTGCATGATGCCGAGCGGACAGATCACCGAGCAGTAAATTCGGCCGAATATGAGCGTCAGCACTATCAGCGCCGCCACTACGATGAGATTGAGCGACAACACGGCGGGGAGAAACTGGATCTTGGCCATCCATCCGAGCCACTTGTGAGCCACGCCGGTAAAGTCGAGAAATAGCAGCGTGATCAGCACGATACTGAGCGCAGCCACTATCTGTCGTATTTTCTTTAACATAGATCTGAGTGATATGAGATTGGTCGGAATATATAATCAGATTACAAAATTAGCATCAAATCTTTAATATGCAATATCTCCCGGCATTCGCGGAGCATAATCCGTGATTTTGGTTGTAAAATCAGTGATAGAGGTTGGTGATCGTATGCGTCGGGTTTGCTATCTTTGTGGCTATGGAAGAAATACGTATCGACTGCGCTCACCAGAGCGAGGAAGAATTGCAGCGCGCCGCCGCCCTGGCGCAACTCGTGTTCAGGCTCAACCACACAATGCCCCTGACCGAAGAGTATGATCGCCTTGTCCGTGAAGTATTTCCGCATCAGGGCGATGATTGCCGTATCAGCACGCCTGTCACCGTCATAAGAGCCCACGAGGTAAAGATGGGCCACCGCGTTATCATCATGCCCGGCTCACTGATGATGGCTGCCGGAGGCATTACCATCGACGACGATGTGCAGATAGCCGCCAACGTACAGTTGATATCCAACAATCACGACCTCGACAACCGATCCGTCATCACCTGCCGCCCCGTCCATATATGCCGCCGCGCGTGGATTGGAGCCGGCGCCACCATCCTGCCCGGCGTCACCGTGGGCGAGAACAGTGTAGTCGGAGCCGGAAGCGTAGTCACCAGAGACGTACCGCCCGACACCATCGTGGCCGGTAATCCCGCGAGAATAATCCGTAAAATTGAAAATAAATGAAGATCAAGCAACTCATTTGCGCAGCCGTAGGTATCGTCGTAGCCCTCACCTCCTGCGCACAGAAGAAAGGTGCAGAGACTACAGCAAGCACCACCACCCCCGAAGGCAAAACGCTCGTGGCCTACTTCTCCGCCACCGGCACCACACGCACCGCGGCTAAGCAGCTCGCCGAAGTGACCGGCGCCGACCTGTTCGAGATCACCCCCGAGCAGCCCTACACCGCCGCCGATCTCGACTGGACCGACTCCACCAGCCGCAGCTCCGTCGAGATGCACGACCTCAACTCCCGTCCCGCTATCGCCGCTAAAGTGGAAAATATGGCCGACTACGATACCGTATTCCTCGGCTTCCCGATCTGGTGGTATGTAGCGCCTACCATCATCAACACATTCGTGGAGAGCAACAATCTTGAGGGCAAGACCGTAGTATGCTTCGCCACCTCCGGTGGCAGCCCCATCGACCCCTGCGTCGACGCCCTGCGTAAGCAGTATCCCACGATCAACTGGACCGACGGCCGCCTCCTCAACGGCGCCACCCGCGCCGACCTCCAGTCCTGGCTCACCACCCTCCCACTCTGATCCCC
>JAIDTT010000042.1 GCA_029060545.1 Paramuribaculum sp.
CTGTCAATCAATCGTGCATCGTGAATTATGCATCGTGCATTGGCGGGAATCCCCGCACGAAAAGCGTACAATGACATACTTACCATAAATTACATTCGTTACATCCGAGATTGTTTTCGCCCCTGCAATTGTTTCATTCATTAAAGATAGTTATCTTTGAATGTTTTTTCTGACAAACTACCTCTTTAAAGTGTTTGAACAATATGCAGATTAAGAGCGCAAAATTCATATCCAGCTACCCGGATGTGTCGAAAATCCCGACACATTCCCTTCCCGAGTACGCCTTCATAGGGCGAAGCAACGTCGGTAAATCATCCCTTATCAATATGATAACGGGACGAAATGGATTGGCCATGACGTCAGCAACACCTGGAAAGACTATGCTCATCAATCACTTTCTGGTAAATGACCAGTGGTATCTTGTCGACCTTCCCGGCTATGGATATGCAAGGCGTGGCCACGAAAGCCGCGAGCAGCTCAAAACTATGATATATACTTATGTCACTCATAGCCCGAATCTCGTCAACCTGTTCGTACTGATCGATAGCCGTCTTGATCCGCAGAAGATTGATCTCGAATTCATAAATTTCCTCGGCGAGAACGCAGTACCGTTCAGCATCGTGTTTACAAAAACCGATAAATTGTCGCGTACGGCTGCTCAGCGCAATATTGATTCTTTCTGCAATGTCCTGTTGGAATCGTGGGAAGAGCTCCCGCCGGTATTCATCACCTCATCGGTATCAGGAAATGGCAGAGAAGAGATACTCGACTATATTGATACTCTCAACGCTGAAATCTCAACAAAAGAATAAGAGTAGGTGTTATAAGGATATACATTACTAATCCTAAACACACACTACTATGGCATGTAAGAAGACTAAATCAGCTCCGGCTATGGATTTTCCCGGTGTTGCAATCGACAAATCTGATGACGAACGCGTAACGGCACGAGAGGAACAGCAGCGAACCGCAGCTCTCGACAATAATCCTCGAAACAACGGCGACATAGTTTGATAAATGCGTTAGAATCGGTATATTTGTACTGTATTTTAATTGCATATCATTACTATGCCTGAAAAGAAACAAGCTATTCTTGATATAAAATCGGCCTACAGGTGCTTCCTGAGAGAGTTTCCGGATCTCTTTAATTCTGATGAAATTCGTGAGATTCGTACTTTGATCAAAGAAAGCATCGCTCATAAGCCGGAAGTTGATTGGTCGTCGACTCATTTGCAGTCGACAGACCATTTTACGTTTTCTCGGGGGATAAGTGCTGCACTGGAGCTTTGTCGTTCGATCGCTCCGGATAGGAATATGGTATTGGCGATGACCCTGTTCCCCCTGCTTAAATACGAAGCGGTTGAGTTCGACCATCTCAAAGATATATATGGTTCGGATGTTGCTATGCTTCTCGCAGGATTGAAAAGTGTGGACTCGCTCTATACCCGCCATGGCACTGCTTCTACGGAGAACTATCGTAACCTTCTTCTTACGATGGCCCGTGATATTCGTGTCATCATCATCATGACGATCGACCGATTGATACTCATGCGCGCCATAAATCATTATGAGGATCAGGAGCTGGTGCGCCGGGCTGCTTTGGATGCAAGTTATCTATATGCTCCCATCGCGCATCGACTCGGTCTGTATAAGATTAAAGGCGAGCTTGAGGATATGTCGCTTAAATATACCGATCGTGAGATGTTTACTCGAATCGCCCGGAAGCTCAACGAGACCAAAGTTGCCCGCGACAAATATATTGCAGATTTCATCAAGCCTGTGAAGCAGAAGCTCGAAGCTGCCGGGCTGAATTTTGAGATCAAAGGCCGCACAAAATCGATTTATTCGATATGGAACAAGATGGTCAAGCAGCAGACCGATGTCGACGGTATCTATGACCTGTTTGCTATCCGTATCATTCTTGACGTGCCATTGGAGAAGGAGCGTGCCGAGTGCTGGAATGTCTATTCTATCGTCACCGATATGTATCGCCCCAATCCGGCACGCTTGAAGGATTGGCTGTCAGTCCCCAAATCCAATGGCTACGAATCGCTCCATATCACCGTGTTTGGTCCCGACGACCGTTGGGTTGAGGTGCAGATTCGTTCGCGCAGGATGGATGAGATTGCAGAGACTGGTGTCGCAGCTCACTGGAAGTACAAAGGCGTAAAGAGCGAAAACAATCTCGACAGCTGGATGAACCAGGTGCGCGACATCCTCGAAGATTCCGTACAGAGCCCGCTCGAGCACATGAGGGGGCTGAATATGGATGTCTATAGCAAGGAAGTATTCGTATTTACACCCAAAGGCGATCTGTTCAAACTCCCTATGGGAGCCACGGTGCTCGATTTTGCATTCCATATACATTCCCGCGTAGGATGCAGCTGTGTTGGGGCACGTGTCAATTCGCGTAGCTGTAAAATCAATTACAAACTGCATAGCGGTGATACCGTGGAGATCATCACGGCTGCCAATCAGCAGCCCAAGGCCGATTGGCTTAATATCGTTACCACTTCACGCGCCCGTAATAAGATTCGTCAGGCTCTCAATGAGATAAGCAATCGAGCCATTGAAATAGCGAAGGAGACCTTGAGCAGGCGATTCAAAAATAGAAAGATCGAACCCGATGAAGGTCTGATGATGAAGCTCATCAAGCGCATGGGGTACAAGACAGTAACCGACTTCTATCGCGACATAGCCGACGACAAACTCCAGGTGAATGAAGTGATATCGGTATATGAAAAGTTGCTGGAACCCGAAGAGTCGACGGCAACCGTAAGTGCCGAAGAATTTTCGCTTCAGACTCCGGCCGACAGCAATGAGAGTCCCGCCTCCGATGTCCTTGTGATCGGCGATGGATCCGTTAAAGGGGTCAATTATAAGTTGGCCCGCTGTTGTAATCCTATTTATGGCGACAAGGTATTCGGATTCATTTCCTCTGAAGGAGTCATAAAGATTCATCGTGAGGATTGTTCCAATGCCGCACATATCCGCAAGCGTTACCCCTATCGTATTATCACTACCAAATGGTCAGGAAAGGTTGGCTCACAGTTTGTCACCACACTTACCGTACTTGGTACCGATGATATAGGTATAGTAACCAATATCAGCTCACTTATTACTAAACAGAACGGAGCTTCGCTTCGCGCTATCGCTATTGACTCATACGACGGGCTGTTCCAGGGTAATATTACTATCGGCGTAGAAGACAAGAAGGTACTTGATGCTCTGATTAAAAAAATATCAACTGTAAAAGGCGTAAAGAATGTACAGCGAAACAATTAAACTAATCATTGCCGGTCTCGTCGCCGGAACAATTTACAGCTGCGGTCCGAGTGAAACGGAACGACAGCAGGCTCAGGCAGCCGGTATTATTGAAGCCGCCAAGCAGCTTGAAGCTGAAGGCCAATATGTGCAGGCTCTTGAGGCCGTCAACTCGATCGATTCCCTCTGTCCTAAGGCCCTTGATGCCCGCAAGGAGGCTCACGTGATGAAGCCTCAGTTGATGCTTAATGTCACTGCACAGGAATTGCAATTGGCCGACAGTACGATGGTAGCATCGGAAATACGGGCTGATGAATTGATGAAAGAGCTATCCGTAGTAAAAGCTCCCTACGAATCATTCTACGGATATACAAAACTTAATGGAGTGTCACCGCTTACTACTCCCGGCATTTACGGGCAGCTATCTCTTCAGGGACTTGTATTCCATCTCACGGCATCCGGTAAAGGATCGTCGTACGATGTACGCGTACGTATAACCGATCGCACATCCGGAGAGAGCGTCGAGACATCGCTGATTACCTATGATAACGAGCGGAATAGATTAGCGGATAATGGTCTCCAGATCATTACGCTTACGGAGGCTGAGAGTGCGCCGCTCGGTGCTTTCGTCAGCGCTCATCGGAATTCGGAACTTTGGCTTGGCATAATCACAGCCGGAGGAAAAGCCTGGTCCAATACCCCCATACCGGACACTCAGATACAAGGCGTCGCCACCCTTTATGAAATATTAGAGCAGCGACGCACATATAATAGTTGCAAGGCTCGGAAAGAGCACCTGACTCAAAAACTTACTGTGCTGAGAAACCAGTTGGGAGAATTTGCAGATTCAGAGCGATAGCAGCTTGCAAATAATCGTGCTGAACCTCAAGGTACGTGGCCTTAGCTTCTGTAAAGAAGTTGACCTGTAGCATATAATCGATAAGCGTGATATGCCCCTGTCGTAGGGCGAGGTTGAGTAGCCGGACTGAGTCATCATCTGAAAGCACCTTTGAATACTGGGTTTGCTCATCGTAGAGAATCAAGGCTCTGTTATACAGACCTGTTATTCTCGATGCGATAGCCGTTTGCAAAGCATCGGCTTCTGCTTCGAGAGCAAGTTGCTCAAGTCGGGCTGCCGTAACACTCTTCCCCGAAGTAAGGAAGGGGAGTGTTATACCTACTGTCAGTCCATTGAAGTTCTCTCCCATCTCATACTCGTGGCTGTATCCTAATGAGAAGCCGGGATATTTGCTCTGTTGTGCTAACTTCACATTGGCCTTTGTTACGCCGGCCTGATGCTGCTTATAGTTGAGTTCGGCATTATATCTGGATATCTCAGCCACATAGGTATTAAGACCCAGCAAGTTGATATCGGGGAAGTCGGGCAGTAGAGATAAAATATCATCTACACCTTCATTGTTGTTGAGTTCGCGAAGCAGGGCTATCGATTCGGTGTAGCCTTCCTTCGCCGATGCGAGTGCACGATTGGCGGCAATCCGGTCGATCTTGAGTTTGTTGACATCAAGGATGCTGATCTCGCCCATCTTGTATCCTCGGTTATAAAGATCAAGAAGCGAGTCTACGCGGCTCAGATTTGACGAATAGAGCTGAGTCAGCTTATCGTAGTATATTGCGCTGATGAGTGCTTGGGCTGTATTACAGCGCGCGTCGTAAATACTTTTTGCCACAGATGCTTCCGACGCCAGAGATTGATAGCGGTTGGCTTCACGGCGGGCTGAGTACATTCCGGGCCAATCGAATGACTGCGACACCTCCACATTCCATTTATTGCCGATACCGCGTTGCCCCCATAGATGACCGAACGAAAGTTCTGGTGCAGGCAAGCGATTATTAATGGAAAGAGAGGCATTGACACTCGCATCTTGCGCTATAGCGGCCGTCACCTCCTTATTGTTAATGGCTATATTATCTACGATGCTGAGAAACGATGATTGGGAGATGCGCTCGGCGTTTACTACCGGGCTGCATATCAGCAATAGATATATAGATATTACTTTATGCTTCATTGTCAGATGTTTTGGATTTAATTGAATACCACCGGTACAGAATCGGTACGACATAAAGGTTGAGTATGGTAGAGGATATCAGACCTCCAAGTATCACGGTAGCCATTGGCGACTGAATCTCGTTACCGGCCTCCGATCCTCTAAGCGCGAGGGGTATAAGTGCAAGAGCAGATGTGAGAGCAGTCATTATTATGGGGTTAAGACGGTCTGCCGAACCTTGGCGGATACGTTCCTCGAGAGATACGCCATCGAGCGCGAGGGCATTGTAGCGCGACATAAGCAGCATGCCGTTGCGGGTGGCAATACCCATGAGTGATATGAATCCGATAATAGCCGGAATATTAAGCTCGCTACCGGTAACTACAAGTATAATAACACCTCCGATGATAGCCAGCGGCATATTGGCCAGAATAATCAGCGATTGCGAGAGATTGTGATATTCATGGTACAATAAGAGCAGTATCAGCAGAATCGCACCGACTGAAGCAATGGCCAGTGTACGCGTGGCCGATGCCTCGGATTCAAACTGTCCGCCGTATTCCACGTAATAGCCTTCGGGAAGCGCGATGTCGTTTTCGATACTTTCTCGTATGGAATTGACCGCACCACGCAGATCAGATCCGTCGACATTAGCAGATATCACGATGCGGCGCTTTACATTTTCTCTGCTTACGCTGTTGGGCCCGCTCGATGATACTATCTCGGCAACTTCTGTGAGTGGAATCTTTCCGTAAGGGGAGTCGATCGTAAGTGATGAGATCGTATTGAGTCCCATATTCTCGCGGTCTCGAAGGATCAGGACTACATCGTAAGGCACACCATCGCGGTATACTGCCGAAACTTTTTCGCCGGCGAGCATTGTTGCGGCAAAAGACGCAAAGTCAGCATTGCTTATTCCATATCGGGCCAGCATCTCGCGCTTGGGCTTGATTTCGATTTCCGGACGCGGTAGCTGCTGTTCGATATTGGCGTCAACTATACCGGGGATCTTTTCAATTTTCTCTTTGATTTGCGACCCATAGCGGTAGAGTTGGTCGATATCTGTTCCAAACAGTTTTATTGCTATCTGAGCTTCCGTACCCGATAGCATGGCATCGATACGGTGGGATATCGGCTGACCTATTTCGATATTGGTGCCGGGAATCTTGCTCAGACGTTCACGTAGGTCTCGCACCATTTCGCGCCGGCTTCTATCCGATAGCACGAATGGAGCCTCGATCTCTGATACGTTGACACCGAGGGAGTGCTCATCAAGTTCTGCGCGACCGGTCTTTCGGGCTACGGTCTGTACTTCCGGAGTGGCGAGAATGATCTCTTCAGCCAATCGGCCTACTTTGTCACTCTCATCAAGAGATACGCCGGGTAGAGTGCTGACATTTATTGTCATCGAGCCCTCATTGAAGGCCGGCAGGAAGCTTCTGCCTAATGTGAAAATTCCCGCAGTCGCTACCATGAATAATATGACGGTGACAACCAGGATCGCGCGACGACGACGCATAGCCCACGCAAGGCTCTTGGCATAAGCTGCCGATAGGTGACGCACAATCCACGACTCTTTCATTGACTCATTAGCGACTTTCTTTTCCCTGCCGAGCAGATAGCTGCAGAGTACGGGAGTAAGTGTGAGTGCTACGATGGTAGATGATACAAGAGCTATTATGAATGTGAGCCCCAGAGGGACAAGCATCCTGCCTTCAATACCGGTAAGGAAGAAGAGCGGAAGGAAGCTCGCAATGATTATAAGCGAAGAATTGAGAATTGGGAGTCGAACTTCGCGCGATGCGTCATAGACAACGCTTAAGGTCGATTTTCGCTCATCCTTAGGCAATGCCGCGTTCTGTCGGATACGCTTATACACGTTTTCAACATCGACGATGGCATCATCTACAAGCGAACCGATAGCAATGGCAATACCGCCGAGTGTCATCGTGTTGATAGAAAGGTTAAGCCACCTGAGGATAAGCACAGTAAGAATCACGGATACCGGAAGAGCCACAACGGAAATAAGTGTCGTACGGAAGTTCATGAGGAAGAAAAAGAGAACTATCACAACGAATATGGCTCCTTCAAAAAGTGACACTTGCAGATTGGATATGGAATTGCTTATAAAATTGCTCTGTCGGAAAATATCGGTTGATATTTTCACATCGGCTGGAAGCGTCTTCGACAGATCGGATAGAGCTTCATCAATCTTATCTGTAAGTTCGATAGTGCCGACGGCCGGCTGCTTTGTCACTGTAAGCAGTACGGCCGGCTTCGCTTTTACTGAAGCAACACCCAGACGCGGCTGCTCTGCGGCTATCTCCACTTGTGCGATGTCGCCGATAGTTACCGGCATACCGTTTCGCGTTGCGACAACACTCTTTTCAAGGTCTGAGGTAGTTGTGGAGTGAAGATTGGCCTTGACCATATACTCATTTCCAAAATCATATACTACACCACCTGATTGATTGTTGTTAAGATTGGCCGTAGCCTCGCGCACCTCATTAATACTTATGTCGTAATACGTAAGTTTCTGTGGATCGAGTTGTATCTGGTACTGAGCTACATCGCCGCCTATAACCGATACCTGCGATACGCCACCGAGGGATAGTAGACGTGGCCCAATCTCTCTGTCGGCTATGGTACGGAGATCCAGCATGGATGTGGAGTCGGACGTCAATCCGATAATCATCATTTCGCCGAGGATTGACGACTGCGGTCCGAGCACCGGTACACCGACACCTTCCGGCAGCGATTCGCTGATGCCGGTGAGCTTTTCGGATACAATCTGACGGGCGCGGTAGATATCGGTACCCCAGTCAAACTCTACCCAAACAACAGAAAAGCCCGACGTCGACTTAGAACGTACACGGCGCACGTCGGCAGCTCCGTTCATCTGTGTTTCTACCGGATATGAAACGAGGCGCTCGACCTCTTCAGTAGCCATACCCGGGGCTTCAGTCATTACTACGACGGTCGGAGCATTGAGATCCGGAAAGATGTCGACTTCCGAACGTAGCAGTGCGAAACAACCTCCAATCAGCAATACAGCTGTAAGAATTAGTATCGCTGCACGATTGTGGAGCGAATATTTAATTATTCTATTAAGCATAGCGACGGAGAATCAATGATTATGGGAATGACCTTCAGGTACGGCGCCCGACGATTCCGACAATTTCACGGCTGCCATACCTTCCACTACTATCTCCTGACCCGGTTTCAGACCGGAAGTAATTTCGGTTAATGCGCCGGAGGTCTGACCGACCGTTACTTTCTGCTTCATGTATTCGTGATCGCCGGTTTTGACGTACACGAAGAAATTTCCGTATTGTTCTGAAAGAGCCGCAGTCGGTACGGCAATCGCATTCTGGGTATCGGAGAGGATGACGCTTGCCTCTACAAATGTACCGGCTGCAAACTTGCCGTCGGAATTGCTTATGGTGAAATACACGGGAATGTATCCCGCAGCCACAGGCATATTGATACCGGCAGATTCGGTAAGTGAGCCACCGAGCGATTTGGCGGAATACCAATCGGCGGACTGCTGACTGCGGAACTCGGCATCGGTGATCTTACCCAAAGAGCTGCGGAATTTCTCCGGGAGGTCGACACGAAGAATGAGTTTGTCTGATTTTGACAATGTTGCGATTACGGTACCGGCCTCTACGAATTGACCTGTATTAACCAAAACAGAAGTAACAATACCTGTAATCGGTGAGGTCAATGCGCCGGATGCCGCTTTCGGACTATAAGCTGCTTTGGCGGCTTCGTATGCTGCGAGAGCCGAGTTGTATTCGCGCTGAGTCACGATACCCTCTTTTACGAGGGGAGTGAGACGCTCTACTTCCTGCTTGGCTGCATTTACGGCAACACGTGCGGCTGCGTTCGGATCACCACCGGAAATGTTTTGAGCAGAAATATGACCGACAGATTGTCCGGCAGATAGTTTATGTCCGGGAGTGAGTATATCGGACAGGGTGACAATGCCCGGGCCTGCAGCTGAAATTACTGCTTGACCGGATGGAATACTGATTATCTGGCCGGTAACGGATATTGCCTTATTGATAGGTTGATCTTCAATTGTTTCAGTTGCTATACCGAGGCGCTGAGCATCATCGGGCTCAATTATTATTGCACCATCGGCGTGACCATGTTCGTGCTCGGATGGAGCGGTATGTTCATGATCGTGTCCGTGATGGTGATGCTCATGATCATGCTCCTCGGACACATTTCCGGCACAGCTAATTAAAAATAAGGAGTATAACGGAATGAGAAATCTTATTATCTTCATATTATTGATCTTAAATATTTATTGACTACATGGCTTAACTCAGTATCGCAGCAGGGGAGCCACGACTATATGCATAGTCGATAAATATTTTAGATCTTAGAGGAGAGATTAATTCAATCTCATCATATTCAATCAGATCAAGAACAGTAGGAGAAAAGAGGCCAAGAGGAAATACTACGTCGAAAATAATCAACGCAGGTATATCAGGTCCTGCAGTTACTTCATCTCTGGACATCATCTGAGCGAGATGAAGAGCGCAGTGCGTCGAATCGGATTCGTCTTCAGTAAACGGATTATGATGACAAGCGTGGCCGGAGCAATTGAAAATTATTTTTGCATTATCCGGCGATACGTGATGGTGATGGTGTGAATACTGCATCATGCCGGCCATCATAAGAATGATGGCGGCATAAAGACATGTAGTATGCAGTATCAGAGATTTCATCTCTGCAAAAGTAGCGAATTAGTCTATTTAATCCAAAGTATGAGCGGAAGATCCGTCAAAGCAGTGGGTACAGATACGATCTTTAGGCAGACCGATTGCTTCGACAATATTCTCTATCGTACAGAATTTGAGTGTGGTCAGGTCAAGCTCCTTACGTATTTCCTCTACCATAGCATTGTATTGGGGTGATGACGATATGCTGTAGAGATTGAGATTCTTGTCGGGACTGCCTTCAAGCCGGTCGATTGCACGGCGAGTAATCAGTTCCATATCGCTTTTCGATGCTGTGAAGTTGAGGAATTTGCAAGAATGGATCAGCGGCGGGCAGCTGATGCGCATGTGTATTTCTTCGACTCCAGCCTTTTTGAGATCACGCACATTATCGCGTAGTTGGGTACCACGAACGATAGAATCATCGCAAAAGGCCACTTTCTTTCCCCGCAGCAGAGCTTTGTTGGGTATGAGTTTCATTTTAGCCACGAGTTCGCGACGCTCCTGAGTAGACGGCGTAAAGCTACGCGGCCATGTAGGTGTATATTTTACAATACCACGCAGATAGGGCACTTTTTTGCCTTGTGAATAACCGAGTGCCATACCTATGCCGGAGTCCGGAATTGCGCTTACAAAGTCAACATCGGTATCATCTGCAGCGCCCATATCGCGACCTACTATATATCGCATACGGTCTACATTACGACCCTCATAGCTGCATACGGGATAACCATAATAGATCCAGAGGAAAGAGCATATCTGATTATGCTTTTCGGGTGCTTTCAGCTGAGTGAATCCATCCGGAGTTACTTCAACTATCTCGCCCGGGCCAAGTTCATAGCACGGATCGAATCCGAGATTTGGGAATGAACAAGTCTCGGAAGCGCAAGCATAACCGTAATCACTTTTGCCTATGGCAATGGGCGTACGTCCCCAATAATCACGAGCTGCAATCAGTTTTCCGTCGAGAAGCAGCAGCATGGAGCAAGATCCCTTGACACGCTTATATACCTTGTTAATGCCATCAACAATGCTGCTTCCTTCGCTTATGAGAGCGGCTATCATTTCCGTCGGATTGATAATGTCGTAGCTATGCTCACAGAAGTGATGACCTTTCCCGAGCATTTCTTTTTCGAGCTCGGAAATATTGTTGATCCTACCTACGGTGACTATTGCGAATTTACCGAGATGGCAATTGACAATAATCGGCTGGGCATCCGTATCAGATATGACTCCGATTCCGCATGTTCCGGAAAAATCCTTGAGATCACCCTCGAATTTATTCCTGAAATATGCGTTCTCAATGTTGTGGATAGCACGTGTAAAGATGCCATCGTTGACTGTAGCCATACCGGCGCGTTTGCATCCCATATGGCTGTTGTAGTCTACGCCGTAAAAGAGACTGTGCTTGCACTCCTCTTTCGCTGCAATACCAAAAAAACCTCCCATTTTATCTTAGAATTTGTAATTGTGTCTATTATTTGTTTGCTTGCTTTTTTACCTTTATCCAGTTGAACGCATTGACGAATGCTTCTATCCAAGGCGAAACCTGATGATTCTTGCCGGATGGATAGTAAGCCCATTGCCACGGGAAGATGGCACGTTCGAGGTGAGGCATCATAGCGAGATGACGGCCATCGGCACTATAGATACCCGCTACATCATATTTCGAACCATTGGGATTACCTGGATAACCGGAGTATGAATAGCGGAGACCGATATTATAATCCTTCTTACTCATCGGCAATGCGAACTTACCTTCACCATGGGCTACCCAAATGCCGAGTCTCATACCGGCAAGTGATGAAAGCATCACCGAATTATTTCGAGGTATGTCTACGTTGACAAATGCTGATTCAAATTTGTGGCTGTTGTTGTGGCACATCTTGGTAGGCTTGCTATGCTCCGGATTGATAAGTCCGAGTTCGATCATTAGCTGGCATCCATTGCATACGCCAAGCGACAGAGTGTCCTCTCTTTCATAGAAGCGTTTCAACGTATCGGCGGCCTGTTTATTCCACAAGAAACCACCTGCCCAACCTTTGGCTGAACCAAGAACGTCGGAATTGGAGAAGCCGCCACAGAACACAAGTATATTCACGTCGTCGAGAGTCTCGCGTCCGGAGATGAGGTCGGTCATATGGACGTCCTTTACATCAAAGCCGGCCAGATAGAGCGAATAGGCCATCTCTCGGTCTCCATTGATACCCTTTTCTCGTATAATTGCTGCTTTGATACCGGAGCGCGGACGCTGTCCGTTGATCAAATCATAATCGGCAAGTTTACCCTTGAATGATTTAGAGAACCTGTATTTAAGCGGCTGCGATTTATAATTGTGGAAACGCTGCAGCGCACATTCCTCGCCGGACTGGAGAGTATCGAGCATATAAGACGTCTCGAACCAGACATCACGAAGCGAATCTATATCAAGAACTGTCTGAGTGCCGGCATGGTTGATATTGATACTACGAGCTTCGATCGGAGTGGCTACTGGTATAAAGCGAACACCAAGTTTATTGAGTACTTTCTCCACGCGTTCTCTCTTATTGTCTGCGACCTGAATTATTGCAGCAGGATTTTCTGCAAATAATACGGATGTGAGGTCGGTATTGAACGCGTCCGTTTCCACGCTAAGTCCACCTTCGGTATTGGCAAATGTCATTTCGAGAAGTGTTGTAATCAGACCGCCGGCAGAGATGTCGTGATAAGCCACAAGCATTTTAGAAGCGACAAGTTGCTGAACGGCGTCGAATGCAGCTGTGAGTACTGAAGGATCGGCAGTCGGAGCCTCAGATCCGATCTTGTTGAGTGTCTGATACAGAGCCGAACCGCCTAAAGCCAAGGGCATTCCGCTGAAATCGATATAGTAGAGGGTCGACGGCTCATTTTTTACCACCGGACTTACTGTGAGTTTTACATCGGAAACTTCTGCCGCAGCTGATATTATTACGGTACCGGGTGCAAGCACTTTACCGTCGGAATATTTCTGAGTCATAGACAGACTATCCTTGCCGGTGGGGATATTGATACCCAAAGCGCAGGCAAAATTACCGCAAGCCTCTACAGCCTTGTATAGAGCGGCATCCTCGCCTTCATTCTTACAGGGCCACATCCAGTTGGCACTCAGTGATACCCCTGAAAGGCCATGTGATAGTGGAGTACCCGCAATATTGGTAAGTGCTTCAGCGATGGACAGCACGGAGCCTTTGGCCGAATCGATGAGAGCTGCTTGCGGAGCATGACCGATCGAAGTAGCTATACCTGCAGTACCGGTATAGTCTAGAGCTACCACACCGCAATCACTTAGGGGGAGCTGAATCTCACCTTGACATTGCTGACGCGCGATCTTTCCGGTTACCGATCGATCCACTTTGTTCGTAAGCCAGTCTTTACAAGCTACTGCTTCGAGCCGGAGTACATTAGCTACGTTGGTCTTGATATCTTTGTCGTCGGCCGATGCATCAGTATAGCTATGTTCTACTGTGGTATCGGTGATGACTGTACGGGGTGAGTTGCCAAACATATCGCTCATCTCCAAATCAATAGGACAATCTTCTTTGGCATTGCGTACGGTGAACTTATTATCATCAGTAGTTTCTCCTACCACATACATGGGCGAACGCTCACGGTCGGCTATGCGTTCAATGAGTTCGATATCTGACTGCTCGACAACCATGCCCATACGCTCCTGGCTCTCGTTGCCGATGATTTCTTTATCGGAAAGAGTCGGGTCTCCTACCGGGAGAGAAGCGAGGTCAATCACGCCACCCGTTCCTTCTACAAGCTCAGAGAGTGCATTAAGGTGGCCGCCGGCGCCATGATCATGAATTGAAATAATGGGGTTGGTGGATGATTCGGAGAGTGCTCGGATTACGTTGGCAACACGTTTCTGCATTTCGGGGTTGGCGCGTTGAACGGCATTCAGCTCAATGGAGTTATCGTAGTTACCGGTATCGACGGATGATACAGCGCCACCACCCATACCGATACGGTAATTATCGCCACCCATCAGGATAACCTTCTGGCCGGGGGCGGGGGAGCCTTTGATTGCATCCTTCTTATTGGCATAACCAATGCCTCCTGCGAGCATAATAACTTTGTCGTAGGCCAGCATTCGACCATCCTCGGTATGTTCGAAGGTCAGTAACGATCCGCAGATAAGTGGTTGACCGAATTTGTTGCCGAAATCGGAGGCACCATTAGACGCTTTGATCAAAATTTCAGCCGGTGTCTGATAAAGCCATACTCTGGGATTAGATGCAAGTTCCCAAAGGTGCTCAGAGCTAAGACGCGGGTAGGAAGTCATATATACCGCTGTTCCGGCCAAAGGCAGGCTGGCCTTACCGCCACCGAGACGGTCGCGAATTTCGCCTCCGGTACCTGTAGCCGCACCGTTAAACGGTTCGACAGTAGTTGGGAAGTTATGAGTCTCGGCCTTGAGCGAAAGTACGGAAGGTATTTTTGTAACATTAAAGAGCGACGGCTGATCAGCCTTTTCCGGTGCAAACTGATCAATTTCAGGACCATTAACGAATGCTACATTATCCTTATATGCGGAGACAAGACCGTTGGGATTTTCTTTTGAGGTGCGCTTAATCATCTGGAAAAGCGACATGTCCTTCTCCTCACCGTCGATTATGAATCTACCATTGAAGATTTTATGACGACAATGCTCCGAATTTACCTGTGAGAAACCGAATACCTCACTATCGGTAAGCTTGCGTCCGAGCTTTTTCGAAAGGGAGTCAAGGTAATCTTCCTCTTCGGGACTTAGGGCAAGACCCTGCTCCTGATTGTAAGCACGGATATCGTCGATATATATAATAGGTGCTACATTGTCGTCAACTGTAAAGATTTTTTGGTCGAGGCCACTATACAGACTTTGAAGCATACGGTCGTATGCAGGGTGTTCATCCTTTGTAGGGGTAAACTCCTCTATACGCCAAATGCCGCAAAGACCCATATTCTGTGTGATCTCTACGGCATTTGTACTCCACGGCGTAACCATCTCTTTACGAGGCCCGATAAACTTGCCTTTAAGCTTGTTTGATACCCGGCGTTTGGCTCCGCCGAAAAGCCAACTTAGTTGGGCTATTTCCTGATCGGAGAACTTGTGGTCGGATGCAACAGCGAATACTTTGTTACTTCCTTGAGTGAAAAACGTAATCATTAAATACCGTATGTAAAGTGAAAAGAATGTGTACTAATTAGTGAAAACAACCCGATGGTCATTTGACTGCAAATTTAATCAATTTTATCCATGTTTCCAACGGGATTAAAGCTTATGATAGTGTCAATTTCTTCCGATGAGAGTGACTCTTTAGGTATAATGAGGGTATAATTGTCAGCACTGTGGGATGTTACGGCTATCACCCTCCCGCTGCACAGGATTTTTTTTATTTGTGATGATGGAATTATTTCCGTTTCTGCAATCTCCGGCTCGACTTCAGCATCAATTTGCCTGAGGTATGTGATCACGATGGATGCGTCAGGTCGAATCTCCACATACTTTAAAGCAAGAGCTCGAACCGTGCTATTATTAAGCAGTTTACTGAAATAAATATGAAATACGGCGAATGGCAGGATAATAAACAGCACCATAAGGACAACAAAGGTATAGCGAATGTCAATAGTGGCCATCACGGCACAAAATAGCGTGATGGCCACTATAAACGGTATCATCCGAGACAAGAGCTTGCCGCATTCTATACGGAAGTATGTGGAAGGCTTGATTCGGAATGGAGTTGTCGACACTGCGCGATCAGTCGTTAAGGTCGTGTATTACGAGTCCGGAACGTAGCTTAGGTTCAAACCATGTGGTCTTCGGCGGCATGATGTTGCCGGTGTCCGCAATATCCATAAGTTGTTTCATCGTTACGGGATAAAGCGCCAATGCTACACGCATCTCTCCTGAATCCACCCTACGTTTAAGTTCCCCAAGACCTCGGATGCCACCGACAAAATCGATACGTTTGTCTCTGCGAAGATCCGTGATACCGAGAATATCGCGCAGTATTAGATCGCTCGATATTGTTACGTCAAGCACACCTATCGGATCTGAATCATCGTATCTACCCTCCTTCGCTGTGAGCGAATACCAGTTACCGGACAAATAGAGGGAGAATTCGTGAAGCGCATTGGGCCGATACTCATCAGTACCCTTGCATTCCACGATAAAATCCTTTGACAGTGCATCAAGGAATTCTTCATCGGTCAGTCCATTGAGATCACGCACCACTCGGTTGTAGTCGAATATCTTAAGGTGTGAAGCCGGAAAGGCAACAGCCAGGAAATAGTTGTATTCTTCATTGCCTGTATGTTGGGCGTTGGCTTGGGCCAATTCAGCACCTACGAGGGCTGCTGCTGCCGTGCGGTGATGCCCGTCAGCAATGTAGAGATCCTTTATGCCGGCAAATGTGTCGGTGACGGTCTGAATCAGTCGGTCATCGTCAATTACCCAAAGGGTATGACGGATGCCATCAGGCGATGTGAAATCATATTCAGGTTGGTGAGCTGTCTGCTCGGTCAATATATCCTCGAGCACAGCATTGTCAGGGAAAGCAAAAAACACAGGTTCGATGTTGGCATGGTTGATGCGTACATGCTTCATACGATCCTCTTCCTTGTCCTTACGGGTCAGTTCATGCTTCTTTATGCGTCCGCTCATATAGTCGTCGACATTGGCAGCAATCACATACCCATACTGTGTGCGACCCTCCATCGTCTGCGCATATATGTAGTAGCACGGCTTATGGTCTTTGACGAGCCATCCTTCTTCCTGAAATTTCCGGAAGTTTTCACGCGCCTTGTCGTAGACCACGGCATCATGTTCGTCTACCGAACTATCGAAATCGATCTCTGGCTTGATAATGTGGTAGAGCGATTTGGGATTACCTTCAGCCTCAATTCGGGCTTCTTCGGAATTCAGCACATCATAAGGTCGTGAAGCGACTTCTGTTACTAATGATTTGGGCGGACGGATACCGCGAAACGGACGAATCTTTGCCATATCAGATATTGTTGGGTGAATTCTTATAGAGAACGTACTATTGTCTGTGTTCGGTCAGGGCCAATAGATACTATAGCTATCGGAGTCTGCAAATACTCCTCAAGGAATTTGATATAATCAGAAAATTCTTTGGGGAACTGAGACTCCCGAGTCAGATGCGACAGGGGTGTCTGCCATCCCGGAAATTCTTTATATATAGGTTTGACCGTACCCTCCTCAATAGAGTAGGGGAATTCGTCGGTCACCTTGCCGTCTATCTCATAAGCTACACAGGCCTTGATTGTGGGGAAGGAGTCGAGGACATCGCTCTTCATCATAATCAGCTTGGTGACGCCATTAATCATCACGGCATATTTAAGGGCTACAAGATCGATCCATCCACAACGGCGTTCGCGACCGGTGACAGCTCCGTATTCGTGGCCAATGTCGCGCATCTTGCTACCGTCTTCATCGAATAGCTCCGTAGGGAACGGGCCACTGCCCACACGTGTGCAATATGCTTTGAATATGCCGTAGACATCACCGATCTTTCGAGGTGCCACGCCAAGTCCGACGCAAGCTCCTGCCGTGATGGTATTGGAGGATGTAACGAAGGGATAGGAACCAAAGTCAATATCAAGCATGGTACCCTGTGCGCCTTCGCACAATACTGACTTGCCCTCAGATAAATTACGGTTGATATAATGCTCGCTGTCGATAAGCTGATATTCCAGCAGGTATTTCACGGCATCAAGCCATTTGGCTTCGAGTTCGGAGAAATCACTTAGGCAACCCATACTTTCAAGCATAGCCACATGGCGGTCACGAGCCTGAGCGTAACGATTAGCGAAATCGTGCTCAAGATCACCTACGCGCAAACCGTTGCGACTGATCTTATCCGTATATGTAGGTCCGATACCCTTACCGGTTGTACCAATCTTGGATTTTCCTTTCATGCTCTCGTTGGCGGCGTCGAGCAATCGGTGAGTGGGCATTATCAAGTGTGCCTTGCGTGAAATTTTCAGCAGTTTTTTCAGATCGATTCCGGATTCCTCAAGAGCTTTGGCTTCCTCCATAAAAAGAAGCGGATCAAGCACGACTCCATTACCGATAATATTCTCGCGTCCATTCTGGAAGATACCGGAGGGTATTGAGCGGAGCACATATTTCTTATTATCGAATTCGAGGGTGTGTCCGGCATTGGGGCCGCCCTGAAAGCGTGCTATTATGTCGTAGCGGGGAGTGAGTACATCCACTACTTTGCCTTTTCCTTCATCTCCCCATTGGAGACCGAGTAAAACGTCAACCTTGTTCATTGTTCTTATTTATTTCCTTGTTATTATGTGACTTACGTGCGGTACTCTTTGTCTGTCGCTGACAAGATGCGCATAAGCCATATATATTAATATCTATTTGGGTGGGTAAAAATTTTCCGAAACGCTTTGTCTGGATAAGTTTATCGATTTCAACGTCCTTTACCTCCCTGATCTTGCCACAGCCGGTACATATAGTATGGTGATGGTGTGAGAACCCGATGATTCGTTCGTACACCGGCGCTTCTTTTGCGAATGCATGGCGTCGCACCATTCCGGCAGATATGAGCACAGAGATAGTGTTGAACAGGGTGGAGCGGCTCACATGATATCCCGATTCGTCAAGTGCAGAATTTAGTGCCTGAAGTGTGAAATGGCCGGGCATCTCAAAGATTTTGTTGAGAATGGCATAGCGCTCAGGGGTCTTACGCATACCATGCTCGCTGAGGTAACGCGTAAAAGTGGAAGTTGCCGTTTCCTTTATTTTATCCTGACTCATTTGCTGACAAAGATAACACTATTTCACGGCGATTGCAAAAATTCTTATATACTACTGCTCTCAATTGTGAGTAATTCGTATCTTTGCAATCATAAAACATCAGTAAAACCATTCATATATCGCCGTGGATACCCCCGAACCTAAAAAAACATTAAAACTCTGGCACAAAGTGACACTTCACTTGCTTATAATGTTTGCTGCAGCAGTGATCATCGTATTCGCTCTGATTTTTTGGCTTGATGTGTGGACGCACCACGGAGAGCGTATTATGGTCCCCCGACTTATCGGTATGAGCTATGAGGACGCTTGTAAAACGATTGACGATAGCGATTTCCGGATAGTGTTGCAGGACTCGATCTATGATTCAAAAGCGTTCCCTGGTCAAGTACTTGACCAGAATCCCAAAGATTCTACATACGTGAAGGAGGGACGTACGATATTCGTGACCATCAATGCTTTCTATGCACGAATGGTCGCGGTTCCGAATCTTAAGGATATATCGTTGCGTCAGGCAGTAACCACTCTCGAAGGTTTAGGCCTTAAAAACTATGTAATCAAAGAAGTGCCTTCGCAGTACAACAATCTTGTTCTTTCAGTGAGTTATAATGGAAAGCATCTGTTGCCCGGTACAAAATTGCCGCTTTCGGCTAAGCTCGTAATTGAAGTCGGAAAGGGAGCAAACGAGAGTGCTTTGATTCCGGATACTCTCCTTACGATTGATCAAGAGCCGGTTAAAATTACTGATGGCAATGCCGATGCAGCTTCGGAGCAATCAGAGACAGGGCAATCGCCAACTACAGCTCCCATCGCTCCAACTCCCGATACAGACCCTGATTATTTCGACTGATATGAATGAGTTGGACGCATCGGTTGAGGAACCTGCGGAAGAGCTTTATGAGCACTTCCATTTCGTAGCGGATAAGGGACAGCAGCTGCTTCGAATAGATAAATTTTTGGTCGCGCGAATGGAGCGATCGTCGCGAAACCGTATTCAGCAGGCAGCTGATGCCGGTTGTATTCTAGTCAACGGCAAGCCGGTAAAATCAAATTACCGGGTAAAACCTTTGGATGAAATATCGATCGTAATGGATCGCCCGCGCTACGATTTTGAAATTATAGCGCAAGATATACCTCTTGATATTGTATATGAGGACGATACTCTTCTGGTAGTGAATAAACCGGCGGGTATGGTCGTGCATCCTGGCCATGGTAATTATGATGGTACTTTGGTCAACGCTCTCGCATGGCATCTAAGGAATAATCCCAATTATGATGTAAACGACCCTCGGCTCGGACTGGTACATCGAATCGACAAGGATACGTCAGGATTACTCGTCGTGGCGAAGACGCCCGATGCAAAGACACACCTCGGCAAGCAATTCTTCGATAAGACTACTCGGCGCGAATACTTGGCATTGGTGTGGGGTAAGCCCCAGCCTGAGCAGGGTACAATAGTGGGTAATATAGGTCGTAATCCGTCCGACAGATTGCAAATGGCCGTTTTCCCTCCGGATTCTGATGAAGGCAAGCATGCCGTCACCCATTATAATACAGTGGAATCGTTTGGATATACCTCACTTGTGAAATGCGTATTGGAAACCGGACGTACGCATCAGATTCGAGCCCACATGAGACACATCGGACATCCTTTGTTTGCGGATGAAAGGTATGGAGGAATGCAGATACTAAGAGGTGAACGTACAGCAAAATACACTCAGTTCATAAACAATTGCTTTAAGTCATGTCCCAGGCAAGCACTGCACGCAAGGACATTAGGCTTTACTCACCCTGTAACCGGTAAGGCTATGGACTTTGAAGCTCCAATTCCGGAAGACATGATGGAATTGATCGAGCGGTGGAGGCGTTTCTCCGATGTCAACGTGAAATCCTGATTCGTTGGCGATAGATGGTAATTAATCGGGATATTATTCTTACCTTCGCGGAATAATTTTTCCGAACTATGATTCATCGCATTTTATTCACTACTATTTTCCTGTCATCGGTCACTTATTCCTTGGCAGAGGCTGACCCATCACCGGCCGACACAACTCATTGGCTTAGAGATGTGACGGTGACCGCAATAAAACAGGTCCCAGATCTCTCACTACAGCCGATTTCGGCCACGGTGCTGACAGAGCCCCAACTACTCAAATGGGGAGTGAATGCTATGAAGCGGATGAGTGAGATTGCACCTAACTTCTACATGCCGTCATACGGCAGCCGAATCACATCGAGTATATATGTCCGCGGAATAGGGTCGCGCCTTGATCAACCGGCTGTAGGCTTAACGGTGGATAATGTGACCTTTCTCAATAAGGATAGCTACGATTTTGACATTCTTGATATTGACCGTATAGAAGTATTGCGCGGTCCACAGTCGACACTCTACGGGCGCAATACAATGGCCGGTCAGATCAATGTGTACACCCTGCAGCCGATGACTTATCAGGGGAGTCGTGTCGTAGCATCCGTTGGTAATGGACCAGAAGCTCATCTGGGGATATCGCACTATCGGAAATTTTCTGATAAGCTGGCGATGAGTTTCTCAGGCTATTTCAATTTTTTCGACGGATTTTATCGCAACCATTATAATACTTATAAGACCGATACCGAGAAGGGTGGGACATTACGCTGGAAAACGCAGTGGCAGCCAAGAGCCGACGTTATGTTTGAAAATATCGCCTCTTTTAATCTCTATCGTCAGAGCGGGTATCCATATCAATATGCGGGAAGCGGTATAGTAAACTACAATGACACGTGCTATTACCGCCGTAATTCCGTGGCAGATGGTATTACCGTGAAATGGAATGCCGGTAATGTATCCCTGGCCAGTATCACTTCGCTCCAGTATGTCGATGACAATATGACACTGGATCAGGATTTCCTGCCGCTGGATTACTTCACTCTTACCCAACGCAAACACGAATGGAATATCACTCAAGATTTTGTTGCACGAGGTTCATCGGGTATATATAAATGGATTACCGGATTATTTGGTTTCTATAAACATACTTCTATGAAGGCACCTGTGCATCTTAAAGAGGATATGATAGATATGATTACCGGAAATGTTAACGATAATCCGCGTATTCCGGTCCGTCTGGAATGGGATTCGCCTTACATACTTCTGAATAGTGCTTTTACCCAACCTGTATGGGGACTTGCCGTTTATCATCAAAGCGAGATAGACTTAGGCCGATTTAATATCGCGTTGGGGCAACGTCTTGATTTCGAGAATACCAAGCTGAATTACTTGAGTGATTGCAACACAGCTTTCTCAGCTTATATGAAATCCGGCACACCGCCTAATCCCATATTGACCAAAGAAGTTAATATCACTCTTCCCGGTACGTTAAAGGAACATTTTCTGCAGTATATACCGAAGTTGACCGTAAGCTACGAACTTGATATGAAAAGTCGTTCAAGCGTATACGCTTCTGTTGCCAAGGGCTATAAGTCGGGCGGATTCAATACACAGATGTTCAGTACAATTCTACAGGCTTATATGGAGTCGGAGATAAAGCAGTCTATGCCCGGAGCCTCAGCAGAAGAGGAGTTCCCTTCCGTATGGGAAACAGTAGCTTATAAGCCTGAAACGAGTTGGAACTATGAAGTCGGCGCTCATATTTATTGTGCCGGAGGTAAAGCGGTCACAGACATCTCTCTTTTCTATATTGATTGCCGCAATCAGCAGATAACCATATTTCCCGATGCCGGTACTACCGGTCGTATCACCACTAATGCCGGACGTACACGTAGCTATGGTGCCGAACTCCAGATTACGTATAATCCTACTCAGCATTGGTCGTTTACAGCCAACTATGGCTACACAAACGCTACATTCCTGCGCTACCTTGACGGTGCGGTAGATTATCGCGGAAATCACGTGCCATACGCTCCTGTTCACACCCTGTTCGGCTCTGCGACCTATTCACACGGTCTGCCCAACGACTGGATACTTGCCTACAATCTGAATTGCCGTGGCGTAGGCCGTATCTATTGGAACGAAGAAAACTCACTATCGCAGCCTTTCTATGCGTTGCTCGGAGGTTCTATAGTGGCTAATCACGGATGGCTTAGCCTCGAAGGCTGGATTGAAAATATCGTGAATCATAAGTATAATACTTTCTATTTTTCATCAATGGGTAATGATTTTCTGCAGCAGGGCAACCCTCGTCGCTTTGGCATTACTCTTCGCCTATACTTTAAGTAGGCACATACATTAAAATGTTAAGTTACCGGAACTAATCGTGTGTCGTAGTCGTTGTTAGTATATAACCTGTTTATCAGCTAATATTATACTAACACACTAACTCATCACACGAAAATGACACCCGTTCAACTAATATCCGGAGGAAGTCTCTTACTGAGTCTGTCAATCTTTGCTGCCTGTTCAGCTCCGGAGCCACTCGATAATGTTGTGGTAGCGGAAAATCCCGAGACATTCAACTATGTCACATCTCTTCAGCGTGCAGTATCAAAACCGGAGATTTTTGATCAGGCAGGCTACTATATAGTCTTCGACGACGATGCTCGTGAGGCAAATATTACGATCTCTAATCTTGTGGTCGAAGAAGGTCAGGCTCCTCTCACTCTTACGTTTGATGGTGCAACGATGGATTTTACATCAAATCAGCATAATACGCAGAGGATAATTAAGGCTGACGTACTTGTCTCGACTGATCCGGTCAATACCGGCACCCAGATTACCAACGTTACGATCATTCACTCTCAGGCTAATGATCTGGATCCTTATGGGTATGGAGGCCTATTCGCATCGTATTGCGTTGACAATCGCTATCTTGTAGTTTCCTTCCCTTACCATATATTCCTTGATGGGACCACTCGTGTAAATAGCTCGTCGGGGAGTGTCATCGAATACGATCCGACTTATCGCATTGCACTCAATCCCGGTGATATGACCGCGACTCTACGAGTGTGTGATCTGACGGTAGGGGAGTATGCCAATGTAAATTTCTCACTACCTAAGCTACAGCTCACATTATCTGAGAGCGGCTTTTCAGCAACTTCGACTGATCCGATTAATGTAGTGATTGATGGCAAAAAAGCAACCGTTAAGAATGTCTCATTAGCTACCCATGAGTTGAATCAGCTCAAATACTCGATGCATGTTTTAGTCAATGGATCTGAATTTGACATAGATGGGTTCTTAACAGCCTATCATACACATAAATGACCACGCTTTATCCGTCGATGTTGAAAAAATAGTATAACATACTAAAGGTTAATTTAAATTCTTTTCACTATATTTGCACTCAGAATTAGGCATTTGTCGCCAATTCTGAGTGTTTTTATGTGCCGTTGGAATTTCTAACTATTTGATCGCTCGGATGTTGGTTGGCTATGCCAGTGATGAGTAAATAATTTATCTATAGATATGATATCATTATCGATTCTAAACTCAACGCTTGCTATCACAGCGGCTGTAACCGGAATTGGCTTGGTCGCTTTGGCTATGTGGATAGCCAAACTGATTTCCCCCCGCTCATTCAACGTTCAGAAAGGTGAACCATACGAATGCGGTATTCCGACTCGTGGCGAAAGTATGTCTCAGTTTCATGTAGGCTATTATCTCTTCGCTATCCTGTTTCTAATGTTCGATGTAGAATGTGTCTTTCTATTCCCCTGGGGCGTAAATGCTCGTAAGCTTGCCGACACGATGGGAATGCAAAGTCTGCTCTGCGTCGCTATCTTTTTCTGTATCTTAGTGCTGGGTCTTGTATATGCTTGGCGGAAAGGAGCTCTTGAATGGAAGTAACAACCAAAAGCATGCCCTACGAGGCATGGAAAGATAATGAATATATCGAGAAGCTGGTAAACGAGCTTCAGGCCTCCGGTACAAATGTGATCGTAGGCTCATTTGATAAACTTATTAATTGGGGTCGCAGTAATTCACTCTGGCCTCTGACTTTCGCAACCAGTTGTTGCGGTATCGAATTCGTGTCGCTCGGTGCAGCTCGTTTCGATATGGCTCGTTTTGGTTGGGAAGTAGCTCGCTCGTCACCACGTCAGGCTGACTTTATTATGGTTGCCGGTACTATTGTACATCGTATGGCTCCCGTATTGCGTCGCCTTTACGATCAGCTCGCAGAGCCCAAATATGTGATCGCATGCGGCGCATGTGCTGTATCCGGCGGTCCGTTTAAGAAATCATACCACGTAGTAATGGGTTGTGATCAGATAATCCCCGTAGATGTTTATCTTCCCGGCTGTCCTCCACGCCCTGAGGCTATGATCTACGCAATTATGCAGCTTTCTCGCAAAATCAAGGTGGAACGCTTCTTCGGCGGTGTAAATCGTCAGGAAAAACAGAAAGAGTTCCTCGCCGCTCATCCTATCGAGGGCGTCGACGATTAATCCAACCACTAATAATCATTATCATTTCAAATATGGCAACTCTTCAGGAGACTATCACCCGGCTCTTCCCCGACGCTACTTTTGAGCAGGACAATATACTTATGGTATCCATACCGGCCGAGCAGTGGCATTCACTTGCCAAAGAGCTTCGCTACAATGAGGCACTCGGTTTTGACTTCTTGGTTACTATCGTTGGTATGGATTGGAACGAGTCTATGGGGTGTATATACTACCTTACTTCCACTAGGAGTAACGAACATGTAGCCGTGAAGGTCACCACTGCGAATCGCGAAAATCCCGCTATCGACAGTGTGGCTGATCTTTGGGCCATTGCAACTATATTCGAGCGCGAAGTTTACGACTTCTTTGGTATTATCTTCGTAGGCAATCCCGATATGCGTCGTCTATTCCTCAGCATCGACTGGAAAGGATATCCCTTACGCAAGGACTACGATGAGAATCCCGACATCAATCCTGCAACTACCGAAAATGAGCGTCAGTCTGACTTCACATATACGTACACTCGTGATGCGGAGGGCAAACTCGTTAAGGAAGAAAAGCGGATATTTGAGCCCGAAGACTTTGTAGTGAATATCGGTCCGCAGCACCCTGCCACACATGGTGTATTGCGCTTCCGTACAGCTATTGATGGCGAAACGATCAAGAAAATTGACGTCTATATGGGTTACATCCATCGTGGTATTGAAAAGATATGCGAGAAAATGACCTATCCGCAGACTCTCCATTTTATGGATCGTCTTGACTACTTCTCGGCTCATCCCTATCACCATTGTCTGTGCATGACGATTGAAGAGGCGGCCGGTATCGAAATTTCCCGTCGCGCTCAGGTGATCCGCGTGCTTATGGATGAGTTGTCGCGTATCGCATCCCACTGCCTGTTTATCGGTACTTACTGTATGGACCTTGGAGCAACCACGATGCTGTTCTATACACTTCGCGTACGAGAGCAGATACTTGACATTATGGATAAGAACTGCGGCGCGCGAATGACATTCAATTATGAGTGTATCGGTGGTGTGATGCAGGACATTCTTCCTGATTTCGTGGACGACGTGAAGGCACTGCTTGAGATTCTTCCCAAGAATATCAAGGAATACAACAAGATATTCACCGGCAACGTAATTGCGAAGAACCGTATGGAAGGTGTTGGTAATCTCTCTCGAGAGGATGCCATAGACTGGGCTATTACAGGTCCTTCCGGACGTGCTTCCGGTTGGGCTTGCGACGTGCGTAAGACTGATCCATATAGTATTTATTCGGAACTCGACTTCGAGCAGGTTGTCCGTACCGAAGGTGATGCAATGGCTCGCTTCAAGGTTCGCATGGACGAGATGGTCGAGAGTGCCAAAATTATCGCTCAGCTTATTGATAATATTCCCGAAGGCGAATATTGTGTGAAAGTGCCCAAGGTGCTCAAGTTGCCCGTAGGCCGTTGGTTCCGTAAAGTTGAAGGCTGCCGTGGCACCTTTGGTATATATCTCGAAAGCGATGGTTCGACTAAGCCCTACCGTTTGAAGATCGCACCTCCTTGCTTGCCTGCCGCCGCTGTGGTTGATCACATCACACGCGGATCTAAAATTGCTGACCTTATCACTATCGGTGGCTCGATGGACTACATCGTTCCCGATATGGACCGATAACCAAATTCACGCCAATCATAATCATTCCATATATCAGAAAAATGGTATTAGCTAAAATATTTGATTTTGCAGTTCTTACCGAGTGGATCGATTCGACGCTCAGTTCGTTTATGCCCTCATGGCTCACTGTGCTTACAGAGTGTGTACTTATAGGCTTTGCCCTTCTGCTTACCTATTCAGTGCTCGCACTTTTCTACATCTATTTCGAGCGTAAAGTCTGCGCCGCATTCCAGTGTCGCCTCGGTCCTAACCGAGTTGGCCCGTGGGGTCTGCTCCAGAGTGTAGCAGATATGTTCAAGATTCTTATCAAAGAGCTTATCTCCCTGAAATATACCGATAAGTTTCTGTTTGCCCTCGCTCCCTATCTGGTGATTTTGGCTTCGATGCTTTCATTCGCCGTACTTCCTTGGGGTAAGGGTCTGCAGGTGATCAACTTCAATATCGGTATTTTCTTCCTTATTGCAGTTTCCTCTATCGGTGTACTCGGTATTCTGCTTGCCGGTTGGTCCTCCAATAATAAGTTCACTCTTATCGGAGCTCTTCGTTCCGGTGCTCAGATGGTCAGCTACGAGCTATCGATCGGTTTATCAGTACTTACTATGGTAGTGTTCTGTGGCAATCTGAATATAGTCGATATAGTAGAAGGCCAGGTTGGTCTTTGGAATATCTTCTCCGCACATATTCCCGCACTCATAGCATTCGTCATTTACCTGATTGCCGGTACAGCCGAGACCAATCGTGGCCCGTTTGACCTTCCTGAGGCTGAGTCGGAGCTTACCGCCGGTTATCATACCGAATACTCCGGTATCCACTTTGGCTTCTTCTACCTTGCAGAATATCTCAACCTGTTTGTCGTATCCGGTGTTGCCACTCTTCTTTTCTTCGGTGGTTGGATGCCTCTCCACTTCCCCGGTTGCGATGGATTCAATGCCATTATGGACTACATTCCCTCCGTACTTTGGTTCATTGGCAAGGCGATTGTAATTTCCTTTATAATCATTTGGTTCAAGTGGACCTTCCCCCGCTTGCGAATTGACCAGATGCTCGCACTTGAGTGGAAATACTTATTGCCTATCAACTTGGTTAATTTAGTGCTTATGGCGCTTATCGTTGCCAACGAATGGCACTTCTAATCCATAATTAATAAATAGCAAACTCCATACCTAACAATATCATGAGCGATAAATTCGGCACAATTGCACAGGTCATCGGCCCCGTAGTTGACGTATCGTTTGATGGCGAAGGCAACGAACTGCCCCCTATCTATACCGCCCTTAAGGTTGACCGCCCCGACGGTTCGCAACTTATACTTGAAGTCGAGCAACATATTGGCGAAGACACTGTAAGGTGTGTGGCCATGGAAAGTACAGATGGCCTCCGACGCGGTCTGCGTGTAGACAACCTTGAACGTCCTATAGCGGTTCCCACCGGGGATCAGGTTAAAGGTCGTCTTCTTAATGTCATTGGTGATGCAATTGACCGTCTGCCTGCTCTTGAGCGCACTGATCTTCGTCCCATCCATCAGCCCGCCCCTGAATTCGATGAGCTTACCATCGGCACCGAAATCCTTTACACAGGTATCAAGGTAATAGACCTCTTGGAACCTTACAGTAAGGGTGGTAAGATCGGTCTGTTTGGTGGCGCCGGCGTAGGAAAGACGGTGCTCATTATGGAGCTTATCAACAATATCGCTAAGGGACATAACGGATTCTCCGTGTTTACCGGTGTCGGTGAACGTACTCGTGAATGTAACGACCTCCTCCT